>CAIMNF010000529.1 GCA_903842755.1 Oligoflexia bacterium | reverse complement strand
GGTTGCAATGCCGTTAAATTCGCTTGGCCCGAGGGTTCAGGAGTAGTTATAGGCAACGGAACATTTATTACCTCTATCCCTTCGGATGGTTACTCAGAGATGTCCAGAGTAGCAGCTAGGGATGAACTCGTAAATGATGAGTGCACACAGGCAGAGGCTGACACAATATTGGAAGAGGAAGGTGGTGCTTATGACAATGAAGTTGACATGCGGGATTGGCTTCAGGAAACATGGCAGGATGAAGCAATATCCATTGGTAAATATCCAAGCAAGAAGCAATTAAAAAAGACTCAAGCCTTCGCTGAATTATTCGAGCTTGGATTTAACAATCACAACTACTCAAAAACAGAACTTTCTAAGTTAAACCGTTTAATTGAAGCTAAAGTCGGCAAAGGACCAAGCTACAAAGATATCGATAAAGCAAAAGCTTATTTAACTTGGGATTCTAATGAAAACACTTATGCTCACCGAAATCGGTGTAATGATTTTTTTAAAAATGCACCAAAAGGTTTTTTAAAAAATATTAAATATTTCGAACAAATTATCCCAATAACAGCTGGTTTTTTTGTTGAGTATGCTTACGAAAATGTGCGATCAAATATTGCGGTTGGTAAGCTGGCTGCTCAGCGAATAAACGGTTTTCCTGATGGGTATAGATACCTAGAAGAACCAGCATTGTCCAATCCTGATGTAATTTGCAACGCTCTTTCATCAGCTCCAAGTAATCTAAAGTTTGCCCCGCAAAAAATTAAAGAACAGCTGTCAAATCTAGATAGTTCAATCATTAAAAATTCTGATGGAAAAAATATTTTGGATATTGATTCAATCAGAAAAATATTAAATGATGATTTGGTAGACTTCATCGTAGCGTGGTGTGTTGGCCAGGTTCAAGTCACTAAGCTATCTGTAACTGACTTGCTTGCTTTACACAAACTTATTCAACAGCAGAAGTCTAACTTCAAAAATGAGAAGAAAAGGGCAGTCTACTAAGCCTGATCTCGTATACAGCAGTCATTTTTTAATCTAAAAAAAACTGTAGAAATTAATTTATACCAATGATCATAAAACGCACCACTTATGTGACCACCGCTGTTGAATTTTCTGAGGTCGACTTGTCTCGTTTCAAGAACGATCTGGATGCCCAAGAATATTTACAAGAGATGGATGAATTCCAAACACTAGAAGAACTTGCACAAATTATCGACACTGATTCCAATGCCGCGTCTTTAGTTTTCGAAATTTTTATCCACTCACCAGGATACTCAAATCCGACTGAAAGCTACTCAGACTCTTCTAATTACACTGCGTCATATTGACTGATAGAACACAGCCTCAATTAGTGAGAGTACAAAAAGAGTCAATGTGGCAATAGCAAAAATTTTCTATCTCATCGTCAAAAACTTACAGTGTTTTTTCTTGACCATTCCCGCCACGATTCAAAAATCATCACCATAGCTAATGTGTCCAACTCGCAATATTGCTTCAGCGCTGATTCAATTTTTCGACGCTCTTCGGCTGGCAAGCTGTCTTGGAGCAGCATAGTGTATGCGGCAGTAGCTGCACCACCTTCGGCGATAGCCATTTCACCTGACGACTCTAAATCACTAAGCTCTTCATCTGAATAACCACTGAACACGGGGTCGAGTTGCTTGTATGGGTTTTTAGGATGTTCACCATCTAGAACCCACCAAACTTTGTTCTCAAAATTCCGGCTTGAAATGCCCCCAGATGCGCCATAAATCGGATTGCTATATTTCTGGCGAAGATATTCTGACGATCTAAGTACAGCCGGGAGCACCTGCTTAATCGAGCAACTTCCACAAGTTAAAGGATGAAAAAATGTTTTTTCCGCTAGCTTGCACATATCAACCATTGCTCTGTTTCCAACAATCTGTTCCTTGCCAACTTTGCGTCTAGTTAGGCTTTGAATAAATGTCCTCAGCTCTTGTAAGTCAGAAAATGCATTGCTTTCAGTTTCTAGTTCTCGAAGAATTTGATTCAAGGTCGAGTTCTCATGTTGTGACCACATAAACACCGTGCCCACTTCACCCACCGCTTTTCGCAACTCGCGCACGAAGCCGTAATTGGGCGACTGGGTGGAGTTTGCATCCAAATGCTCAGCCGAGTGGACTACGGACCCGTCTTGCTGAATGGAGTGAACGGAAAACTGAAATGCCACGTTACTAAATGGCGTCTGATTTTTAAGGAAGGGAATCGCTACAGCAGCAGTTTCAAAATCAATGAAGTGCAGTGGATATGTCCAGCCTTCCATTTTGGAAGCAAATAGTGTTCGATCAAAGTAGAAAGGGCCTCCGCCCGGCCACTCGCCTTTGACCTGCATGTACTGGCGCTGACTAGTTGTGATGCCCGATTCGCTCTCTTTGTAGTTGAGGTGCTCTTTCTCAATTTTCTCGAATAGGTAAGTTTTGCTATCAATCAGTTTTTGCTTGCCCTTGAAGTTCCAGACATCCAAAACGGTGCCATTTGCAAAATCTTCTCTCTTGAGCTCGAAAGCCTCTGACCAACACTCTTCAAAGCCGTTCCGCTTGCCGTTAAGGTCACCGGATGCGCGAAATTCACAATTTGCACAACCAACACCTATATTCATTCCAGGTTTTTCATCATTCAGGAGCTGTTGGGCCCATCGGGGCGCTAGATTGGCAATAGTCCCTGAATCTCCACCAATAGCAAGGGTTTCATTGAGCAGTCTATCTACCAGAGTATCGACATTAACTTTCGATAAAATCGGCTCACCAATGTTTTGAAGTGTGGCTGCTTTGTCTACGACGATTTCTGGTTTGTCGTTTTTATAGATAACCTTAAAAAGTTTGTTCAAACCTTCCACGCTACTATTTTTGTCCTTGTCGGTGAGCAGCAGGAACGCTTGGACTTTTAAGTCGGGATGAGCTTTTGAAAACACATACCGCTGAAAAGCTATATCGCGCAAGTAAGGCAACATTTTTGGATCGATCCCACCGCTTGCGTTGCAAAAAGGGTTAGGGTCGGACGATCGAAAGGATTTCGCTTTCACCTCGACGAGTTCTACCGTGTTGCCCACCTTATTCAACAAGTCAACCCGTGCAAACAAATCGCCAAATAGAACCGCCCCTTCGAATATCGAAACTTTATCAAGATTGAGCAGTTCAGCTGTTTTGTCGAGTTGTGCCTCGTAGCCCAAAGACTTAACTTCTTGCCCACCTGGGTACATAAGTTTTGCAAGCTCCCCTAATTGAAGGCCACCTTCGGCTAAGGACTTCAAGAATTCGTTATCGGAATTCTTATTTGCATATAGATCAGAATGACGTGCGTAGTAGAGTTTGCGCGGACACTCGACTGCTAGCTTGAAGAGACTTTTGGTGAGGTACTTGACGTCCAATTTGCTGCTCCCCTATCTACTGGATAAAACAACCTTACCGCACGAGCGCGACAAAAATTGTTGTTACTCAAGTTAATTTAGATTCTAATACCAGATTTGCCTTTCGAAATAATGTATTGACGTGCAATAAAGATTGAGTCTTAGCTTGTGGGAACCAGACACGCTGAGTTATACCGTTTAATTTTTTTCGGATAGTCCGACTCCAGTGGAGAAGTTGTAATGCTGTGCCGTCCGTCCACCGCGGGGGGGGCATCCGATGATTTTGGCCATTTGCGTTGCCGTGAAGAACCCGCGGTAGTCATGTGGGGCTGGCAACGAATCGTTGCTCGCGATGGTTTGAATGATGCGCAGCATATGGTAAATGAGAGAAGTTCGCATCTAGGTGTCAACAGTTGGGCTAAATTGGATCAACTTGTTAAGTGCTTTTGCTAAATCGGTCTAAATCCGTCACGGATGTCACACATTGAGGGGTGTTTTGGGGTTATTCTCTTATGGGGACTTCTCTTAGAGAAAGTTACCCAAAAGTGGGTTCAATGTGTGACGACGGCACCACCTAGGCGCCTGTCAGACGAAACCCGACATAGGTCGTCTCACGCTGGCCGACACTCATTCGGGCTTGGGTGAAACCTTGCTCGATCACCCCCCGCGTGAACGATTTTTTGGAGAATTGGCACAGACCCTGTTCGTTTTACCAGCCCCGATAGTTTACATAGGCTCGCGCTTATATGGCCGAAAAAGTGCCCCTGGCTTCGCGCCCAACCTCGCAGTTATCCACGAATCATTGATGCAGCCTAAAGAATACTAAGTCAACTCAAATACTTTTCAAAATATTTAATATAAGTATTTTATTGCAAGTAAATTTTATCGTGACAGAAAAAAAACAAAAAATCTACTTAAGCAAATTAAAGTCATTCCATTTGTAATCTATGATCTCATGGCTAGGATCAAAGTAATAGCTAGCTGTATCTGAAATTGATGAGTAGCTGCCATTCCTGAGGTCATCATCAAATTGGCTTAAACAAGTAGTAAGTAGTTCTTTCAATAAGTATGCAGAAGATAAATTTGAATCGGAAAGATAATTACTTCCCTCTGGTGAAAAAATCCATTTACAAAAATCTTTAAATACAGCATCATTTGGATTAAAGACCTCGGTAATTCGCTCTTGAAGCAACACACTGAAAGAATATTCAAGACCTGATAAAACTTGATCTACTTTATCCTCCAAGCTTAATTTAGCATCAAATTTATTGGATTTATTTTTAGTTACCATGTCAACATACCTTTATAAAACTAAATTTCATTCAACGAGGGAAGTATTGCTTCAACGTCTTTATTTATTGCGGTAAATTCTTCCTTGAGTTCATTGCCGTGATAAAGATGCAACAACTCCTAATTACTGATTTTACCAGTAGAAATAAAATCTTTCAAGATTCTTTAAGTAAATCAAACCACCATTACATGTTTTCGGATTGAAGTGGCAATCTTTTTTAGGTTTGCATGATTGTCTTTAAGGAGTTTTTCAGTCTCAAAGATGGAGTTTGAAGAAGTCTCGGCTCGAGTGAGCAAATTCGCCATCTTCACCCTCAAAGGGGTGC
>CAIMNF010000528.1 GCA_903842755.1 Oligoflexia bacterium | reverse complement strand
CTCCCCAAAACTCAACACGATCACCCAGTTTTAGACTAGAATGAGCCTGAATTGCGGTCAAGTCCATGCTCACTTTACCCAGGACTCGCATTTTTTTTCCTTTAAACACTCCAAAGCCTTGATCTTGAAGCCGGGAATGCAGTCCCTGCATCCGGAAAAAACCGTCCGCGTAACCCGCCCCGACTACAGCAATCCGTTCCCCCCCTGACTTCGTGCAGTGATAAACTCCGCCATATCCTACCCGATCCCCTCGCTTTAGTGAAATGAGGTTCAATACAGGAGAAGTTAACGTCATCACCCTCCGAAGCCGGTCTCGAACATTCTCTTTCGCCTCTTGATATGGCTTTACTCCATAAAGAGAAAGTCCAGGGCGTGCAAGATGCATTTGAGACGTGAGCGGGTAATGGGCTTGATTCCAAATGGCAGCACTATTTGAAAAATGAAGAAGCGCCTTTGGATAAGAATCCTTCGCCCAATGAACGATCTGCATAAAGTTCCGCATTTGAAGGCTAGTGAGTGCCGACCCTGGCGATTCGGCCTCTGCTAAATGGGTAAAAATACTTACCGGCGCTCTCGCTAAGTGGGACAACTTGCCTAAATCATTCGGGCTGAGACCAAGCCGATTCATCCCTGAATTAAACTCTAGATGAAACGGGACGAATTGCTTCAGTTTGGATTTTCTAAAAAACTGGACCAAACTTTGAACCTCACTAAACACGGGTTCGAGTTTAAAACGATGAACAACTGCTTGATGTTCATCTGTCCACGGCGCGCAGTCGGAAAACACCAAAATGGGAAAGTGGACCAACAAACTATTCCGAAGTTCGATGCCCTCTTTTAGGGTCGCCACTCCAAATCCAAACAGCTGTTTTTCTTGAAGCAAGGATTTCGCCGCCCACAGTGCTCCATGTCCGTAGGCGTTCGCCTTCACCATAGGAAGGAGTCTTAAATGAGGAACTTTCTCGCCCAATGCGCGAAAATTATGAACGAGCGCCGTTTTAGAGAGTTTTAATTGAGTTCGATGATGCGTTTGCTTGAGCTTCCGTGTTTCCATTTTTCCCTGTGAGTCTGAGACGATTATTCAACGCATTCAAGTAATTTCCTGCTTCGCGGATCATTTTTCCTAAAACGGGCCGCGCCTCCGCGCTTTTAAAACCCGCTTGCAATACCACTAATACCCCCATCAATTGGGCCCCATGGACGTGCATGGCCTTGTCTGAGGTTACAGCCCAAGCCTCGAAGTGCGCCACATTTAAGCTCGTCATCATCAATCGGGAGATTGGATTATAATGAGTCACCGACGCAACTTTGCCATCGTTGGCTAATTTTAAAATTTGATTCTCGATCTCTTTACGGACATAAACCTGCATCGTCGAGTGATTTTGAATATGGACGGCACCCGCTGCAGCAGCAATCATTAAATTTTGATTGCGCTTCTGATAGCGGAAAAAAAGCACAGGGCTATCGGTAATTTTTGAACTCGTGTCTACCAATTCCCGCTCGATCCCTTCCAAGGTATACGATTGCGAAATTCGGCTCACAAAATCCAAAATTTCATTTTTCGCAGGGCTCACCTCTTTCGCAAAGGCCTGAGTCGTATTTTTTGCCTTAGCGAGTGCCGCTTGCGTTTCCGCAAAACGTTCAGCCGCAGTTCCTGCTTCCGTACCCGCAATACTAAAACTTAAAGGACTTTGCTGAGGGCTTGCGCTTTGCCGCTGCTCCTTAGAAAAAAAGACCTCAGGCCCACGCTTTGCTTGCTCGTGCGGAAGCTCCGCAAGTTTTGGAGTCGAAATCGCCGCCACTTTTGGGAGAGGGGCATCCCAATCTTCATTATTATTTACCAAACTTCGATGAATTTCACGCCCCATCCACATGCTGGCGCCACTCATCAGAACTAAAGCTCCCGCAAAAAGAATCAACATCAGCCCAAAATTTTTCCGTGCCGCACCTGAATCCATTTGATTTGCAATCCATCCCGCAGAAAGGACAGGGGCAAGGGATTTTTGCTCTACTCCAACAGCAAAAGGATAAACTCCAGCACGAACGAACGCGACCTGTTCACGCTCACCTTCGATCGATTGGTAGTGCGTGACGATGCCTGACTGCGCACCTAAAAATAAATTTTCTAAAGTTTCTTTGAGCGATTCTACCTGATGTAAATCCGTTCCAACGAATGCATTCAACGTATGCGCAAGGACCTTTCCATCGGCGCCAATCAAATAGGCGTGAGGATCGGCCTCTGCACGAGTAAATGAAATTTTAGAAATAGTACTCATTGCCTTAACAGGATCAACTAAAACGATGGTCACTTTTTCCAGAACTTTGTCGGTGCTTTTTTCTATTCCTTCACTGGCCGGTGCAAAAGGAACTGCAACAAAAATTCCTTCTTTTGAACCCATTTCGCTGGTCTCAAACGTTCCCATCGAAATCTGCCCGGCACTTAAATCGCGAACGGAAATTTGTTTTTTAAATGCTTTCAACAAACGCTCTTCGAACGAAAGGTCGGTCACTTGCGCAACCGAAATCCCCACGGCGTTGGCATCGGTCTGGCGCTGAATATATTCAAGAGACTCGATTTCTGCCGGCACTCCTTGAGCAAACTTTAGGACTCCCCGGTGGGAAACGTAAGGGATTTTCGTTAAATCCTGCGACGACTTTAATGTTTCAACCCAATGATGGAACTGATCGACCAACACTTGCGCTTGTGTTTTCAGGTTTTGATTCACCGTAAGTTGCGCTTCTTGTTGGCTTTGATGAAAGCTCGATAAGCACATGACCCCACCCATTCCTAAGGTGGTCAATCCGGTAAAAAATATCGCAAATCGGGCAATTCGTTGGAGTCTTCCGTGACGTACAATTGAATCCATGATAAAATATCTCCCTAGATTAGATTAACACAGAGAATCGATAAGAATCTACAAGAAGCCACAAAGGACTATTCGCCCCATGAACCACGCCTCTACTTCTTCTACCCCGTCGTCTCGCCCCAAAGTTCTACTGATTGGGAGCGGAATTGCAGGCTTAGCGGCCACTCTTCATTTTTCTGAATTTGCAGATGTCATTCTCTTGGCGAAATCCTCGTTGGACGAAGGCAATACCCGGTATGCGCAAGGTGGGATCTCGGCGGTGTGGTCAAAAAATGACAGTTTTGAGGAGCACATTAAAGATACGCTCGTCGCAGGTGCTGGCCTTTGCCGGGAATCTTCCGTAAATGCGTGTGTCCGCGAAGCTCCTCACGTAATCGAATCCCTCATTCGTTGGGGAGTAGAATTTACGAAAACAGAACCCGGCGCTGACGAGACCGGTTTTTTTGGCTATGACCTGCATCAAGAAGGTGGGCACCATAAACGCAGAATACTCCACATGCATGACAGCACAGGACTTGCGATCGAAGAAGCCCTCGTCCAACAAGTCCGAAAACTAAAAAATGTAACCCTGCTTGAAAATCACATGGCAATTGATTTAATCATGGACGGCAAGCTTGAACATAAAAATCGAAGCAGAGGCATGGATTTAGGCAAGTGCATTGGCGCGTTTGTTCTAGACTGTAAGTCGGGAAATATTTTTCCACTCAGTGCGAATCTGACCGTCATTGCTAGTGGTGGTGCGGGCAAGGCTTATCTCTATACCACAAACCCAGATGTGGCCACCGGAGATGGCGTTGCCATGGCCTACCGTGCCGGCGCGCGAATTGCCAATATGGAATTTATGCAGTTTCACCCCACCTGCTTGTTCCATCCTAATGCGAAAAACTTTTTAATCACCGAGGCGATTCGCGGTGAAGGAGCCGTCCTCCGAAACTTTAAGGGCGAAGACTTTATGAAAGCGCATCACCCGATGGGGTCACTTGCCCCGCGGGACATCGTCGCACGAGCCATCGATTTAGAGATGAAACGCACCGGCGAACCCCATGTGTGGTTAGATGCCTCAAAGATTACTCATTTTAAAGAACATTTTCCGCAGATTTATGACTTCTGCCACAACCTCGGTATTCACCCTCCTCAAGATTTTATTCCTGTGGTGCCCGCAGCTCACTACCTTTGCGGCGGAATTTGGGTCGACGACGTGGGCAATACCACGGTCGAAGGTTTAGCCGCGATTGGCGAAGCCTCATGCACCGGGTTGCATGGCGCAAACCGCCTGGCATCGAATTCATTACTCGAAGGCGCAGTCTTCGCAAAACGAATTGCCGAGTGGGCCAAAAAAAGCCTCCTCCAAAGGCAAAATCAACAATCACAAGAAAATCAACGCGAAGCCCGTCCCTTGCCCATCTGGGACTTTGGTCGCGCAGTCGATATCGAAGAACAAATCGACATTGCCGGTACCTGGCGCGAAATTCGAACCTTAATGTGGAACTACGTTGGAATTGTCAGGAGCGACCGTCGCTTAAAGCGCGCCCGCGAACGATTAGCGCTTATTCGCCACGAGGTGAACGAGGATTATTGGAAATTTAAAGTCAACCGCGACTTAATTGAGTTGCGTAACCTTCTGACGGTGTCGGAATTAATCGTCGAATGCGCACTTCGCAGAAAAGAGAGTCGCGGTTTACATTACAATGTCGACTACCCCCACCCCCTCGAATTAGAATTGAAAGACACCTTGGTTTAAATGGCTACGGAAAAGCCCAAGAAAAAGGACTGGGTTTTATACCTGATCGAAACCGAAGAAGGTCTTATTTATACCGGGATTACGAAAGATTTAGACCGACGACTCAAGGAACATCAGTCCCTTAAAAAGGGGGCAAAATTTTTTCGGCGTTCGCCTCCCAAAAAACTCCTTCTAGCAGTTCGCGGGCTAGATCAGTCCACCGCCTTAAAAGCGGAATACGCCGTAAAGCAAATGTCACGAGAACAAAAACTCAAATTTCTTTCACAAAAATCGCACAAAATGCTGCTCCTCCAACTGATTCAAAAAAAAATGAATCGTTATTTTGGAATGATCATTTTTTTCCTTGCCTCCGCCCTACCGGCTCACGCTAACGGAAAAAAAGTCCTTGTCGTCCTCTCGGGCGCCAGTAGCATTACTCTCCAAGATGGCTCGACCCGAGAAGTAGGCTTCTACCTTAACGAATTTACGATTCCGTTGAAGCGAATGATTGATGCT
>CAIMNF010000527.1 GCA_903842755.1 Oligoflexia bacterium | reverse complement strand
AGTGGAGATTCCGGCGGAAATTAAACGTCGAACGAACACGAATGCAAGCTCGGATGAGGCGCGTTCCTTAGAGCTTCTTCGGTGCTGTTTGACGGTTTTATCTGATGAATTTCAGATCGCGTCTAAGCATATCGTTCAGCCGGGTAATTTGATTTCGCTTCTTCGGTTAAAAGCCAAAACGATCGAGGAGCTCGAGCAATCTGGACTCGTTTCTCAGCAGCTTGGGCAATCGGGGTTAAAAACGCTTTTTGATTTTTTAAATGGTTCACTCGCTTTGACTTTAAAACGGGGAAAGATTCATTTTCTTTCGTTCGAACTGACCGCGCTAGAGGCAAAGCCTACGATCAAAAATGCCGAGAAACTGGCGGATGATATAAAAGCTGAATGACGTTTCCGTCCGGGTCTTCAAAATAAAAAGACCTAGCCCCATCGCGATGGGTTTTAATTTCCTTAACGACTTTTGCGCCGTACCGAGGAAGAATAGGGGTGATGTGGTGATACCACTCGTCGACTTCTTCAATCGTTTTTACAAAAAAACCGATATGATTCAAGGCTGTGGCTTTATTGAGTGGAGCGTCGGCTTGGTGAAGGGCTAAGTTGTCTTGTTCTTGGCTGGTCATGTAAACTTCGCGCGGGCTTGGTTCCCATTCGAGGCTCATGTTCATGACTTCGTGGTAAAACTGCTTTGAGCGCTGAGAATCGCGCACATTTAAAGCAACATGTCTCAAACCAAGGGTTTTCATTGGCTTCATCTTAAGCTAAAATAAGACTAAGATGAATCAAAAAATAAAAGTCTATTCCATGCTCAATTGCCCGTACTGTGTTAAAGCCAAAGGCCTTCTCCAGCAAAGAGGTGTACCTTTTGAAACGATCATGATTGATGACTGGTCGGATGCAGAGTGGGACAATTTTGTGAAAAAAACGGGCATGAAAACGGTTCCCCAAATTTTTGTAGGTGATCGATTAATTGGGGGA
This sequence comes from Oligoflexia bacterium, assembly GCA_903842755.1. Lineage (GTDB taxonomy): Bacteria > Bdellovibrionota > UBA1018 > UBA1018 > CAIMNF01 > CAIMNF01. Next base: position 10,812 of record CAIMNF010000527.1, on the reverse strand, counting down.
TATTCCCAGCTGGAAGAAGTGGATCAGCAGGACCAGTTGAAATCTTTAAAAGAATAGCGATAGCGTTTTAATGAGCATCCGGTTGATGGGGTGCTGAGAGCGGGCACTTGCGTCCAAGATTTCATTGCATTCGGGTGCTCTAAAAATGGTTTCTAGCCGATTGAAGTGATTTTCCACATATTGGCTTACGGCTTCGCCTTCAAAGCTTACGGCAGTTTCGGAATTGTGTTCAGCGCTTCCACGATTTAAGTTGTCAGAAGAGATGATGACCTTGCCGTCCGCGATCATTACTTTGCCGTGGTTGTACTTAATTTGACCTAAGTGACCTTTCGCGGTTGCCGCTTTAGAGGGATCTAAAAAATAGATTTTGAGCTTGGCTAGTGGGTTTGCGTTTACCGCATTTTCAAGTCGCTCGAGCGCCCTTGCGCTTAATAAAAATTGCTTTCCAAAGGTATGGGCGACACGGTCCGATTCCTCACTATTAAGAAATAGTTCAATCTCTGCTCCGTGATCGACCAAGGCCTCGGTGATGGCTTTTTCAATCTGCGGAGTAAAATCTGCGTTCATCAGTGAAATCCGCGACTTTTTGGCCGAGCGGATGGTTTCAGCAATGAATTGTTCGTTATCACTTTGAAGCAGGTCACGCTGTATTCCTTCGGGCGATTGTTGCTGCGCACGAAGTTGTTCAAACAGGCTGTTCGAGGTTAGGTTCATTTGGGTGGGGATTAAAAAGCGGCGCTTCGTGTCCGGGCGGCTTTCAAATAATATATTTTTAAGGTACTGCAATTCATTACTTGCTCCATCCAACAACGCTTGGGTTTCAAACGATTTGGTTGAGGGCGGAGCCCAACGCGGAACTCTCAACTCTTCACTGCCAAGGCCTTTCATGAGAGAAGCTTCGTGCCAACTGTCCTCAAAATGCTCAAGAATGGTGCTGACGGCAGACGGTTTGTTTGGATCGTTACGCGTGATGACCACAGTAAAATCCGCGTCTCGTACGGAAAGTCCACTATTGTTTCGGCCAGAAATGAAGGCAATTTCATCGGACCTTCCGGCGTTGATCAGCTCCATTTTATGGTGAAAGAAATCAAAGATCGAAAAGCCGCTTCGTCTTTTATCCGAGACCGTTAGGTGGTATGCGCGTGAGTTGCAGTCAGGAATAGACGCGATCGTTTTTGTGAGTAAGTCGAAAGGTGCATTGCCCTTCAGTTTATTTTCAAAAAGAGAGGGCATTTGTTCTGCAGCGAAACGCACTCTTACGCCTCTTTTTATAGCGTCATTCAATGCCGAAATTAATGGCTTACCTACGGCATCGTCGTAAGATTGTAGATGAGTAAAGACATCGACCGTCGCAGTGCTTCGTTCAATCGCTTCAAGTTTTAATAAAAAATCGTCGTGACCGTTCTCCACGAAAAATATTTTTATATTGAGTGGGTCGGGCAAAACATAGACCTTGGCGTGGCTCGAAGAATCAAAAAATACACTGAGTATAAAGAAAAAGGGGAAAAAATATTTCATGGTCGGGTGCTACTTTCCATCTTTGGATCTGACGCCTGGATGTTAGCACAGTTACTGAAGTGAATAAAATACTATGCATCAAAAGTGAAAGAATCTACATAAAAAATTGAATAAAACACTTAAAGCGTTGCACTGATGACCGCACCAAACGCTAAGCTTCCATTCACGCTGTTCCCTGTAAACAGTTGGGCGTAGGGATTAATGCTCACCTTTGAATTCAAAAGGTAAACGAAGCCCGGTTGGAAATCAGTTTGATACATGGAAAAGCTGAGGGCGGAATTACCTACGTCGTGGTGTGCTTCTAATTCATACGCAAAATTCAGCGCAAAGTGTTCCGAAAGTTGGTATGAAACGTATGGCAACGCCCAAAGTTTAAAATCTTTTTTGTCACGAGCCAAAGGCGAAACTCCAAAATAATCTTTTTCCTCGGTCCACGCTCCTAAAGTAAATCGTGAATGGGGAACAAAATAGCGAACAAAGGGGGTGAATTTTAGACCAAGAGTCATGCCTCGATCTTGAGAAGCTTGGCTAGTGGGAGCTTGAATGAACAGGCTTGAGCCAATGGTTAAGGTTTGTGTAGTGACTAACTTCTTTTCGAACGCTTTGAAGCCTAGGTCGCCTAAAGTAAATCCTTGGCCTAACACTGGGCTGAAAATAAAGGGAACGCTTATTCCGACGCCTAAAGATGGTTTTACCAAGTAGGCGGCAGTAATTTCGCTATCAAAGTTCATTCCATACTTACTGATATTGCCGGATTGATTAACGGTGTTGGGGGAGTCTAAATGGTCAAATTGAGGACCATGGAAGGTTGCAAAGTAATTCAGGTATAGGTCATCACTCAGCGGATGAGAGGACTTCTTAATCGTAGCGCTTACTGAGCCATCTGAATCCTGTGCGGACGCGGAACTTGCTACTTCTGGCAAGCTAATCGAGGTAGAGGCGAAGAGTTGATTTTGACCAATTAATGCACCGCTTATTAAAAGCATCATCATTTTAAGCTGATGGTATGCGAATGGATTATTGAGTTTAAAATTAAATTGCATAGCGAATATCCCTCAGTTTCATCAACAAATTGCGTTTCGTTTCTTTCATTATTTTCATCCTTTCGCAATGCCAAAATGTGTTAGGATTTTGTCATGAAAAAACTGACCCTTTATGCCTCGTTGCGCTCCCCTTTTGCCCGCCGCATTCGGATTGCTTTAAAGCGATTGAATTGGCCCCATGAAGTTACTTTTATGAATGTGTTTGAAAAAAACGATCAGTTGCTAAAGGCAAACCCCTTGGCACTCGTTCCGACACTGATTGTGGGCGAAGGGGCGGGCGCTTCGGTTGTTACCGACTCCGCAACTATCTTGGAATTTCTGCACGATCACACCGGAAAAATTTGGCCCGCAGACCTTGAGGCGCGTACCGCGATTAGGCAAGCCAGTACGTGGTGCGAAGGCGTAATGCAATATTCTGTAAATTACTATTTAGAAACGAAGGAACATGAAGTTCCCTCGCCGTCATGGGTAGCCGAATATGAAGAGAATGCACGGAATACTCTTCAAGCCTTGGCTCAATTACCGGAAAAGACGTGGAAACAATCGGGAGAACTGACTCAGGCGGCTTGGGATTTATGTACGGCGCTGCAGTATGCGGAGCTTAGGCTTCCGCAGTTGGAGGTGTTTGCAAAATATACCCCGTTCAAATCGATCTATGCTGAATGCTGTCAGTATTCAGAATTTCTTGAAACGATTCCGCCTGCTCAGTAAGAAAAATCAAGTCCAAGAAGAACGGCATCGCTCGTGTTCGTTCTTGAGCCGACGGGTTGTCCGAGGGTTGATGGGTTTTTGCTGTTAATCTGTTCGTGATACTGCATAATTCGGTAATCCAGGTGCAAACAAAGGTACGCGTTCAGATGAATTTTTTCGCCAATCCCCACGAGTGGTGAGAATTCGTTTCCCGTTTCCGTCTGGGTCATTCCTGCGCCTCCAATCATCTACAGGTCGTTATAAATGATCATTGCCCCTAACAGACTTAATTTGCCATAAAGAATATTGGCGTTGATTTCGGCGCCCCAAAAGCTTTTGGGGTTGTTGGTGTCGACCGTCGCACCTGTTTTTTGTTGAAATGCGATCAGGGCGTCTGACGGACCTACGGAATTTTTCCATCCCCTCACATGGACACTCCAAATGGAATCAAAGTGGTACCCAAGGGAAAGACCATAGGGATGAACGTCTAAAAATGGATCAGACGAAATTGTTCCGGTGAACGTACCAAGCTCAAACTTGTGGTCGGAGCTATATTTTCGATTCTGCACAACCCCAATTTCATTTTCTTCTCCCTGGTTCCAATATTTTTCTTGAACACTGGATACGTCGACGGACTCCTGTGGGTCGGCAAATGCTTGAGGGAACATAAATAAAATAAAAAGACAAAAAGAATGAGTTTGGGATTGTTTCATTGTTTCTCCTGACTGCTAAAGGTAAAAGAATGACCTTGGGCTGTTCGCTCGATAGACTCTAAATGAAATTCACTCACGAGCCATTTTTGGTTTTTTTCGTCCACCATGTTTAGAATCACTTTTTGGGGCTTTTTGGGAATTCGGTAAGCGTCAGAGTGTTTGCCCAATTCAGCGACCCATACTTGGAGTCCGAAGCGGTGGTAGGCTTGAACTTGCCCAATGATGGGATGGTTGGCTAACGTGAAGGCTGCAGAGAGTGAGCCAGTAGTTAATGCGTCGTTTTTTGACTGAAAGGGATTAAAGTTCGGAGATTGCTCCACAGGCATCCATTTTCCATCACTTTCTTCGATGATCCAAAGATAAGGCAAAGGGTGTTGTTGCAGGCGCAGCTGGTTCAGTTTCTCTTCTGTGATGGGACCTAACATTTTTCCGCTGCCGTAAAGATAGTAAGTTTTCATGAGGCTCCTTTTTTTGAGTGACAGGCCTGACTGAGATCGGCTTTTAATGCACCGAGCTCGTCGTCCCACACTTCAGAATGTTCCAAGTCTGAGGATTTAATTTTTCCCCAATTCCAGACGTGATCCCGCGAGGGTTGTGAATCCGATTTTTGCTTTAGGGCCAGTGCAAGTTCTGGATGCGCATTCTTCCAGATGAGGTCGTGGCTGGCCGAGTGTAAAACTTCAATTTCGATTAACGCGGCATTTTCTGCGATTCGTTCCAGTTCATTCATCAATGATTGGTTTAAGGCAACCAGGTCTACATTAATCTGGTCACGCCATTTCGTGCGGGCGCTGGACACGAGTAGGGTATTTCTTTGACTGAGTCGATCCCAAATTTGGAGCGCCCGCTGGAAATGATCCAGAGCGCGCACTCGATGCTTCAATTGGTGAAACGTTTCGAAAAGCTCTGGCGGAACCTCGTTTCCATGGAGTGGGAATTTTTCCAGATCGAGCAGAAGCATGCTTTTTGCTTGATCGAACTCGTGTTGAGCTTGTGTGGTAACGGTTGTGGTGAGTGCCTGTTGTCCGGCAAGCGCGTTTAGTTCCAGTTGGTGCGAAATAAAAGATGGATTTTTGATCCATTCTGAAATGATTTTTTTGGGAATACCCAAAGCCGCTCGAGATTTTTGCTTTGGGCGTTGACCAAGTTGTAGGGCTTCAACAGTGGCTTGGTAGGGGTCCTTAAAGTCTTTGTTTTTTTTCAACCATTCATCACTTGAAACGTAATCTTGTTTGAAGGCGCTTAGGAATTTTAATGACTCTGGATATAAGCACTCTTCGTGAAGGGCGATTGCCGCGACCATCAAGGATTCCGGCGTAAACGCATTCTTAAAATTTCCCATCCGTAGCTGTAGTGCAATTCCCATGACTTCATTTGGTTGTTTATTTTCGAGATAGGCCCAGGTGAGATCACTTAACGCGTCCATCTCTAAGTTTGAAGTTTTGGAAATTTGATTAAATTGTTGAATGCTTGCAGCATAGTTTTGAGTAGAAAAATAGGCATGCGCGAGCAAAAGTTTGGCCTGATCAACAAAGGTGCTTAATAAATCGTTAAGGGATTCGGGGTGGGCAATAAATTGTTCTAAATACGGAATCGCATTTGAATACTTTTTCACTGCTGAAAAATGAATTCCGAACAGCAGGTTTTGGTAAGCCGCGGGCAATTGTTTTGCGAGCGGCTCAGAGAACGATGGGCCAAGATTTTGCTTCAGGCTTAGAAATAATGCGTCCGGTACCTCTGCACGAGTGAGGTGGGAGGGTACCTTGAGATCGGGGGTGCGCTTTTCGATTTCTGCTAAGCAAGCGAGAGCGGCAATCTTAAGCGGCTCGACCGAGGTTTGGCGATAGAGTTTTTCGAAGGCTTGGGCGGCCAATAGGTCGAGCTTGAGGTCAAAGAGGATTCGAGCGAGCCAATATTCTGAAAAGCTTGCTAAAAATTCGCCATTTTTTTCAAAGTTTGACCATTGTTTCATTTCAATTGCTTGCGAAAGACTTAAGACGGGCGAGGTTTTTCCCCGAATGGACAAGCGGTAAGGTTCCTTGTAGGGCGCATCAAGGTTTGGCCATTCTTCCTGCGCGCTGCAGGCAAATGATGCGGGTTGAGCATTGGCACTTAATTGGGTTGTAAAAATAGTTAGGAAGGCTACAAAAGAAGTTCTCAACATGATTACCTCGATAAACTCTTAAATATAAATGGATAAGATACGGCCACCGTGACGCCTCCGCGGGGTTGGGGAAATTTCCACGCTTTAAGCTTGTTTGCTAAACAATTCCCAACTTGCGGATCTTTTACGGTAGTGCCTGAAACAAGAGATGAATTCACATCGCCTTTACCGCCAACTTTAAAATCAATGGAAACTTTGCCGGCTAAGGTTGAGTCCTTCAGGATGGCCGATTCATAACAATAGCGGATTTCACTTAAATGAGCGTGAATCACTTTTGCGACTTCGTCTTTTGTGAGCCCTTCGTCTACCGACGCATCGGTCGCGTTCACCCCTACGGTTAATTGGCCTAAGCCTTGCCCCTGAATTCCATTGCCTAAGCCTATCCCATAACCTTCTTTTCCCCCTAGGGTGGACGGTCCAGAATTTAGCTGGCTAATTACTGAATTCGATTTGCTGAAGAGAGGATTCGCTGCGGATAAGCTTTGAAGCGTTCTTCCACTGGTCATCGTTGCGTAGGTTTTTAAGCTCGTTTTCATTAATTTTCGTAGGCTGTTTTGTACCGTTTTTGATTGCATTGCACGCATGAAAGTTGCCTTTGTTGGATTGCTCGCACCGACGGCTTCTGCTGGGCTGCTGGAATGACTATTCTTAGGGCGGTTGAGAATGATGTGGGCGTATTTTTCAGGAACGATCTCGGCTTTCTTTGCTGGGTCTTCCGTTGGAGAAAGCAAGAAAAGGAGACCTGCAATACAGCTCGCCGCAAAGAAGCTCTTTTTGAGGGTTCGATAAAACAATTGATCATCCAGGGAAGTCGCCTTTTGAGAATTTCCGAAGTTGTGCTTAAGGCTTTGCGCTAGAGCAAGGTTCGGAGCAGGAATCAGCGGCAGCCGGTCGAGTGTGACCTCATCCGCGCTTGAATCGGAAAGCTTTTGTCGAGATCCCAAAAATGAGCCCGATACGTTGAGTTCGACCAATGCCCTTTTTAGTTTCGTGGGGTGGGGGTCTTCGGGCGTAGTCGTGAAATCCCGAACCCAAATAGAGCTGCCTACGGCCTGAAGAATAAACCGAGTCGGATGTCCTAGCCGAAGGGGCTGAACCCCATCCCATTTGAAAATGTGGGCCGACAGAGGGTTGGAAATGGATGGCCGATAATACCGTACAATCCACTGTGGCCTTTCTGTAAAGGATTTCATGGTTTCCCCCCGTGGATTGCTTGAATCATGAGTTCGTCCCGATCTGAAAACGTCGCGCGCCGTTTGTACAGATGGTGCAAGGTGTGTCCGTCCAACTCGCTCACTTGAGCGACGGAGTCCAAAGGTTTGCGGTTAATTCCTTCGACCACATCTTCCTCAAAATTCAGCGTTTTTGAACGAGTTGATTGCGGCTCTGACAGTGCCTGGGCGCGAAGAAAAACCAGCGCGAGGCAAAGGGTGACGAAAGTGTTAAAAAGCATCCTGCTGATCATTCGAATTAACTCCTTGTCTTTTCGAACTGGTTTAAGATTTGAGTTTTGAGCGGGGTATCCGGTGCATCTTTAATGAGCGGATAGGCTTCGTTAGGAGCGTCACACATCAATAAAACCACGCCCTTCAAGAGGGTGTTAGTAGGATTAATTTTCTCGGCTAAATAAAAAAGATATTCAATACGTTTTTCAGCCACGGCTTCTTTCCATTCGTTTTGAAGCTCTTCGGGCATCAGTTTGCTGAATTCAATCGATAGGAGCGATTCTGCAGGAAATGTCATCTCGGAGGCCTGGAGTTCGGTAAAGATTTGGTGAAGTTCTGTCACTTTCAATTCAAATGGACTCAATGTTTTTTCAGGTAGTTGCGCTTTTTTCAGATCCGCGATGAGACGCTGGTAAAGAAGCATCAGTTCTTGAACCGTTGCCCGTTTTACCTTAGACCACGGAAGTCGCACTACTTTGGAAAAGGTTTGATCGACGTCCACCGTGAGCTGTATCCGTTTTTCTAAAGAGTTTTTCGGACTTTTTAGTGGCGCGATTTCGGGTGCTGCCGTTCGAATACTTTGGAGGGTCAGGATTAAGCGCTCTTGCAAAAGAGGTAAAAACTGTACTTGGACGAGTGGATCAATGTTCTCCCAGGTGGCGGCAATTCGATTTAAAAAAATGAGTCGATCCTGGAACGGAACTTTTTTTGGATGTTCTAGTGCGGCAATAGCCCATAGCGCGGCGATTGTTTTAGAGCCATGGACCGCCCGTTGAAAAAGATCGTGTTCACTGAACGCTACTTTTTCAACTAAGGGCTGAATCATTTCATAAAAGTGACAAATGTCTTTGATTTCTGAAGGGCAAGCTTCCTTTTTTTTGAGGATTGTTTTTAGTTCTGAGAACCGATGTTTTAGCCAATAGCGCTGAAGCAAGGTTTGCGTGAGTGCGGAATCTTGATAGTGAGTCACGAGTTGATAACGAGAAAGCTCCGTGGTGGCCAACTCAAACTGACCCGTCTTTTCATGGACATTAATTTGCAGGAGTAGTAGTGCTTTAAGGTGTTCTTCGTCTTTTATTTGGTCGCTCAACGGCGTGAGTCTCGTTTGTGCAAGCTTAATTTTTCCGTCATCTAAGTCGAGTTGCGCTAAGAGTAGGTTACAGTCTATTGTGGCTTTGGTATTTTGATAGTGTTTTAAGCAGAGTTCCGCTTGCGTCCGTTTTTCTAGGGGAGACTTCAGGTGGATGGCTAATTTAAAAAACGATTTTCCACCAAGTTCCAGGAGTTGCTTTTTTACCTCCTCATTAAATTTAACCGATGGGTCTGTAAGCGTCTGAGTGGTTTCATTAAGCCAACCCCACTCTTCGTTCAGGCTAAGGCTATCCACCGCCAACTTGGCTCCCGCTTCAGCTTCAGGGATTCCCGAATGCTGGAGAGCGAATTGAATCAGCTCGGACGTAGCGACTTTCCGGTCCATCAATAAATATTCGAAACACAGTGCTTGATAGCGGAAGCGGTTTAAATCGCCTTGGTTTTCAGGCTCGGCTTGTACGTTTTTAATCCATTCGATCCACTCCTTAAGCTTGGCGCTTTGATCAAGCGTCATTTCCGAATAAGGTTCTGCCCAGAGCTTGGCCTGAAGGGTCGTCGTACTGACTTTAGCGACTTGTAACTCTTGGCTGCGGCTAGAGATCCGTCTAAGTTCAATAGAAGATTTGGTGATTTGAAAGTGTTGTGCGGCCATTGAAGTTAAGATTTCGGAATACGTTTGCGTTGCAAGCTCGTATTTTTTTAGGGAATAAGCGGTTTCCGCTAAGTTATACAAGGCCACGCACGAAGCTTCACTCTTGTCGCCAATCAACTGGATGGTAGCCTGAGTGACATTCGCCAACAAGGTGAACAAAAATTCTTTTGATTGGGGCGTTGGTTCTTTTTGAATTTGCGCTTGCAGCTCATTTAAGGAGTGGATTAAGGCGGGTGCCGTAAGTTCCTGTGGCAAGTTTTGCAGGTCCCTGAGCTGTGCAAGGACTGCGGCTTGATCCCGTTTTTCGAAATAGAATTTAAAGAGCATGAGGGCAATGGTGCTCGTCTCGGGCAGTTTCGGCTCTTCCTGAATAAGTTTATTTTTAACCTCATTTAAATCGGCCAGTAATTCGTAAGCTTTTAAAAGGTGGGCAAACTTAAGGAGCGCGCCTCCCTTTTGGGCTTGATCCGTTGCTAACTGCCTGATTGCATGAAGTGCAATGGAAATCGAGCAGAACGAATCTTTATGGTTAATCGCTTCAAAATAAAAGAGAGCCAGGTCGTTCAACGCATTTTCCTTAAAAGCGGTCTCGTGATCCGAATAACGATTGATTTCTTCCGTCAGTTGAGCGATCGCCTGTTGGCGATTTCCCAAATTAAAGTTACTCCAAGCCGAGCGATGAAGTGCAAGAGTGTAATATTCGCTGGATTTTAATTCGGTCAGAATTTTATGGAGAACCATTAGGGCGGCCTCATGATGATTCAAATCAGCCTCGAGTTGAGCCAAGTTCATCATGGCCGTGTCCAATTGTTCAAATTTTGGAAAATGTTCGATGAGGTATCGATAGTCGGCGCGAGCGTTTGCCGAATCCGAAAGTTCCTCGTAAGCTTTACCCCGCTTGAAATGGGCGAACGCAATCTCCGCATGATTAGGAAATTTCCGGATCAACTCGGATAGAGCGAGAACACATTCTTTTAGGGACGAAAGGTAAAGGGTGTTGTGATGGTTCGAACTCTGACTTTCCTTTTTACCTTCGCTGATGCGAAAAGTAATCCCTGAACGATCTAGGTACAGATTGGCCAACCGGTTTAGAAGTTCAGGCTCGTGATCATTGCCCGTGTTTTGCTGAATCAGTTGTTTCAGTTTTCGGATTGCTTGTTCTTGAAAATCGAGTGCAGCAAGGTCGGTCAGTCGTTGCGGCGGATTATTTTGGGCGCTGTTGGCTGGAAATAAATTAAGGAGAGCAATGAACAGCAGAATCATAGCTGCTTGCCCTCCGAAGTGATCACTGCGAATTTTAAATCTGAATAACCCGTCGCAGCCAGAGTGCGTAAGATCGGTTTTAATGTTTCGAAAGGAACGCTCTGATCACAAAGAATGATCGCTCTCCCATCGTTCTTGACGGTGTCATTGCTTTGAGAGATGAGTTGCTGGCGTTCACGTTCTCGCTGGAGTTTTTCGTAAAGGGGGGACAAAAGTCCAGCGTCATTAAGCT
>CAIMNF010000526.1 GCA_903842755.1 Oligoflexia bacterium | reverse complement strand
TTCACTCGCGCTTAGATTTTAAGAATCCCATTCTCAGGAAAATTGGAGCGGATAAAATTTCAAAAACGGGCTATACAACAGTCTATAACTGCAAAAATCTTCATATTTTAGCCCATACGGATCCTGCCAAAATTGGTCGCGATTTATCCGTATTTAAGGCTTTTAATCACGACTGGTATAAAATTATTGATTCCCACTGCAGTTCAGCTCAAGGCAGTTACTTTGCGATCGGCCCTTCGGGGCAACTTCAAAAAAAATATTTGGTCGTGGAGCCCATTGCGCAAACCGGATTAATGGTTGCGGCCAGTATTCCGTTGGATGAGTTTCAAAAAGCGGCAAGCTCCCTAAAAACCATGAGCCAAAATTCTTTCGACTCCTTCCGCGGCTTAATTCATGAACTCACTCAAGAAACGTTGGTTATTTCCTGTTTAGCGTCTTTGTTTTTTATCCTTATGTTTCTTATTTTTGGACTTTACGGCTGGAAATTATTTTCCAGATTTATTCATACACTCCATTCGTTTGTGGGTGCTCTGGCCGAAGGCAACGATCATGTGGCACTCGACAATCGCTTCAAAACGCGCGAGTTCTACACGATCGCACTTAATCTTGAAAAAATGCGAAATAAAATTATCGAGTACCGCAAAGCAAGCAACGTTGCGGCCTCGTTAAAAGCAACCGTATCAATTGCATCTCAGGTCACTCACGATATTCGCTCGCCACTTGCAGCGCTCGAAATGGCTCTACCTACGATCAATGAACTCCCCGAGGAAACCCGAATCTTACTGCGAAACGCAATCACACGCATTAAAGACATCTCGCAATCTCTACTCTCTAAGGGACGCGAAGAGCGCTCTATTCTGGAGTTAGATGTGCCACACTGTCCGGAACACTCCCCACGAGAACGCGTCGCCACGGAAAGAGTCTAAGCTTTAATGACTAATTTTCAATTTTTCCCAGTTCGCGCACAACCACACTTGCGCAAACCAGTCCGAAGGTGCCAGTGACGAAGCTTGCATTTCCTAAAATCACATTGCGGTTATCGCAATTAAAAAACTCATTTTTACCTTGTGGGCAAACACACCGAAAGCCCTTCCCGTGGTCGTAATGCAACTCCTTTGGCTCAATCGTTGGCTCATCCGAATAAACGGCTTGAATACCAAACGCGCCTTCTTGGGGGAAGCCGTGCTGATCTCTCAGAATTCGCCGCAAGGCTTTGGCCAGCGGATCATTGGTGGTTTCGGCTAAGTCACAAACTTTGACCCGAGTAGGATCGAGCTTTGCAGCAGATCCGGTAGAAGTGATGACCGGAATACCCCTTCGTTTACATTCCGCTAGTAAGTGGCATTTTGAGGTTACGCTATCAATCGCATCAATGATGTAGTCAAGTTTTGCGGGCAAACCCGGGCTAGTTTGAGCATCACTTGCTTCATCAAAAATCTCGCCACTTAACCGCTCATTATAGAATTTTACAATGGATACCACGCGAGCTTGCGGATTAATTTTTCTCAGTCTTTCCGCCATGACCTCAACTTTTTTCTCTCCGACTTGCCCCTGGAGAGCGTGAATTTGCCGATTAAAATTTGTGACGCAAATCTCATCAAAATCCACTAACGTAATTCGTCCGACGCCGGAACGGGCAATGGATTCCGCCGCAAAAGAACCTACCCCACCCAACCCGATAATCATTACATGCGAATGCATCAGTTTTTCCATTGCCTGATCGCCCACCAAGCGCCCCATGCGGTCAAACCGGCGGTGAAGACGATAGTGGCTCATTTCAGATTCGTTCATTTCCAAAATTTCGGATGTTTCAGGTTTCATCCCAACATCCTAATAAATAAGTCGGAAATTTTCAGCTATTCTTTCCACTAAATTTTCTATTGGGATACCGCGAATTTCTGCGGCCGCTCTATAAAATTCGTTGATTTGAGCGGGCTCTTGGCCCTGATCGGGGGCGTCTGTTTCTAAAAAAATGCGTTCCAGGGGGACAATCTTAAACGCTTCTTTTGATTTTTTCCCCCCATGGGGATGCGCAATTTCACCACTCCAAGAAAAAAAACACCCCAGCTCCAAATAGGCAGACAAGTATTCAAGTCCTCCAGAATACCGATGTAAAATTAAGGGTACATGGCTCTTCACGTCTACTCTTGAAAACTCTTCTTGGATGATTCTTTGAGCACGTTCATGTGCTGCAACCACATGAAGGACAACCGGCTTCTGAAAGTGCAATGCAATTTTCAAATGGTCGCGAAAACTTTGCTCCTGGAATGGAAATGTCTCGGGCCTTTGTTTTCGTCCAAAATCTAAGCCGGTTTCACCGATTCCATCACATTCCGAAATATGCTGACGAAGCACTTCGAGCACCGATTGATCATCCGCATTCACCCACCACGGATGCAGGCCATAATGGGTATAAATTAAATCGGGATATCGCTTTTTTAATTCAGACTGCCGCGCCCAATCGGCAGGATCGGTACCCCCAAGACCAATGCGAAGCACCCCTCCCTCACGCGCCTTCTGAATCATACGCTCGGCCTGATTAAAAATTCGCTCATCGGTCAGATGACAATGGAAATCAATCATTAAGAAAAAGTGTTCCGACTTAAAAGAGTGAGGAACTCTTTGCGAGTACTCTCATTTTTACTAAACGCACCCCGCATTGCCGAGGTAATGGTTTTGCTGTTTTGCTTTTCTACTCCTCGCATCATCATACAAAAGTGCGAAGCCTCGATAACCACCGCCACACCTAGGGGCTTTAAGGCCCCTTCAATGGCTTCCGCTATTTGAGTGGTTAACCGTTCCTGGACTTGTAATCTTCGCGAAAAAACATCTACAATTCGCGGAATTTTAGACAAACCAATAATCTTTTTATTTGGAATATAAGCGACGTGGGCCTTGCCAAAAAAAGGAAGGACGTGGTGTTCACAGAGTGAATATAGTTCAATATCTTTTACAATGACCATTTCTGAAGATTCTGCTTCAAAAAGCGCTTTCCCGACCACGTCCGCCACACACGTTCGGTACCCTGAAGTTAAAAACGCCATCGACTTTGCGAAACGCTTGGGTGTGTCGTGCAAGCCCTCGCGATGAACGTCCTCTCCCACAGCAGTCAAAATATCTTTTACCTTTGGCTGAATCAACTCTAAGTCTGGTTCTCGGTAAATGATTCCCTTAGGTTTAATCGGCTTTCCATTCTTAATGATCATTTTGACTTCCTTTTATTCCGACAATCATTCCGTTCTCGGTCCATTGTTTTAAAACGACTCCTAAGACTTCTGCTGCGCTCTCCCCAAAATAATGTTCCCACTGCGAAAGCGGAACTTGATCTTTCAGTAATCGGAAGGCGCGTTGCTCCGATTCAGTTAAAATTAATTCTTGGACCACGCCACCCCCCAGACTCCACACGATCCAATTGCCGACTTGCCGCAAACTGGGGTGCGACTGCAGGATTAAGTGCGACCATTGATCTTGATCGAGGTTCAGGAGCTGATCTTTAAACGAGTCAAACCCACATCCTGCCGCAATACATTGTTCGGTTGCCCACTCTTTTTCCGCGATTTCGGCG
>CAIMNF010000525.1 GCA_903842755.1 Oligoflexia bacterium | reverse complement strand
TTTCCGCCATCAAAAAGCGTGTAAGTGAGCACCGGACCCACTGCATAGTTACTGTGAGTTCCAAATTGAAGAGTACCCAATGGGCCAATGGCAAGCGAGGGGACTTCGGTTTGATAAAAATAACTTCCCTGAAGAGATAAATTTGGAAGCAGCGAAGAGGAAACGGCTTTTGTTTGCGCTTGTGCGCCTTCGGTGTAGGAAGCTGCCGATTTTAAGGACGCCGAATTCTGGAGAACTTCTTGTTCCGCTTGCAATAAAGAAAGTTTAAAAGTTGGCCCCTTTGAATCTATCCCAAAAGAGTTAAGCAAAATGGAGCAAGCGCACAAAAGTTGAAAAGAAAGCCCACGAAAACAAAACCCATGCATAGAATTTTCCTCGAATCAGGGACGGTCTATTTTTGAAAAAGAGTATGACTGAATGGAACTCAGAGCAAGATAAAACGATGCAGTGACTTTTGAATTTGAATGGCTTTTATTTTCAGGTCCACCTTTTGGTTTTCGCCAAAATAAAATGACGCAATTTTTCCAGGAAGAAGAAGCGCGTGTTTCTTAGGCAATATTGTACTAGGCCCGTTAAGCGTGATTTTAAGGATTTGATGGCTTTGATTAAAAACGACTAGCCCCTTTTCTGCCGTACCCTGAAGTGGAGGAAGCTCTCGCGTACACTCCAGTCCATCGCACGAAAATAATGGATCGTTAATCTTGATGAATAGGGGGGCTTGGGGCGAAGTGACTCGATCGTTAAGAGCGTTTGGCCATGGACGGGGGGGCGGCTCAGCGTTAAACGAAAGCGTAGCTGCGATGCCAAAGTGATCGCTCATCCAGACTTGATTGATGGTGGAGGTAAACGTCAGCGTTGCTGCAAGCGGTACAAGAGTGGTTACGTCTCTGCTCCCCTTAAGATCGCCACCCTTCGCAAAAATATAATCGATGCGCTGATTATGGTCCGGGGTATTTTGTGGAGGGAATTGGCCAGGAGCATTGGTCATGGGATCAAAGTTGGGTGAATTTGGGTCTGCACAATAGGTGCAAGTTTCGATTTCAGGGTGCATGACCTTGAATACATCGACATATCCTCGCTCTTGAACGAGCTTTTGAATCCCAAGCGCGTTTGGTTCCGAATTAAAGTCTCCCGCAAGCAAGACGTTTACTTTTTTAGGATCCATACCTTGTTTTAAAGCGTGCGTTTTTACGATTTCGTCTAAGGCAAGAATTTGATCATCGCGCTGGGGTTGGCTTGAGGCAACTAAGTGCGCGGAGTACGCAAAAAGAGGTGATCCGTCCTCTAAGGTAAGGAGTCCGCCCACCGCGCGGCTTACGGTGCCCGGAGTGAACAACCAATGAATTCCGTCGCCAAGCGACCAGGTGCTGTGGGGAAGCAGGTCCGCGCTTGGGTCGCGTAAGTTAAATTTTTTCTTTACGAGTATTCCGTCGCTATCCATCACTAAGCCTGGAATGCCCATGCTTAGCCGATAGTGAACGTCATAGCCTACGGCTTTTGCAAGTTCGGGAATGACCGACGCCGCCTGATGAAAGTTCCAGCCCTCAACGATAAAAACGAGGTCCGGGTCATTTTGTTGAATCCAATCAACGAGGGCTTGGAAGCGGTGGTCCCGAATAAAGTGGGATTGATCTTCGACGACGATTTCTGCGTTAAAATTTAATGTTAAAACCTTGAGTGGGGACGCCTGGCTTAAATGGGGCATCGTGACTGAAACAAGAAATAAGAGTAAACAGATAGAGTGAAAAACTAAAAAGATTGATTTTTTCATTTAGGCTGAGCGTATCGATTTTGAGTAAAATGAACCGTCAGGATTTGGTGAGGGCTAGTGTGTTCGACGGGGAGGAGTGATTTTGGCCAATGGAACCCGTCAGAATCTCTTCCAATTTATTTAGGCAGCTTCCGCAATCCGAGCCAGCGTGGCAGACGGACCGTAGCTCTTCGACGGTTTGAACGCCTTGGCGCTTTAGCTCAGAAATTTTTCTATCCGAAATGGCATGGCAGATACAAACGATCAAAGAGCCCTCCTGCAACGGATTTCATTGTTGCCCGAATAGCGTCTCATCGATGAAAGAGTTCGTCAAATTCTGCGAACCATTGTAAACTCGACCTGAAAGGTACAACTTATATGAAAGGTGATGCTAAAATCATTCAAGCGTTGAATGAAATTTTGTGTGGAGAGCTCTCTGCGATTAATCAATATTTTTTACATGCACGAATGTGCGCGAATTGGGGCTATCACAAGCTTGCCGATAAAATTTATAAGGAATCGATCGATGAGATGAAACATGCTCAACTGCTGATTGATCGGATTCTGTTTTTAGAAGGCACACCCAATCTTCAAAAGTTAGGACCCGTAAGTATTGGCGAAACGGTAGAAGAGCAATTAAGCGAAGACTTAAAGTTAGAAATGGTTGCCATTCCGCGGCTAAAAGATGCGATCGAACTTGCAAGTCAAATCAGAGATCATGGCACACGTGAAATGCTCGAACACATTTTGGTTTCCGAAGAAGAACATACCGATTGGCTAGAAACTCAAATCAGTTTGGTGAAAGATTTAGGTAAGGTCGCTTACTTAGCGCAGCAGCTCTAACGTTATTCCTATCCTAAGGTTGTGACATTGCGTTTGGCATTCTGCCCCATTGGTAATCGAATTCGTAAAAGGACTCTAAAATGCAATTCCTAAAGTGGGTAGGTCCTGCGCTACTATTGGTACAGGCGCTCGTGTGGGTAACGTATGCATCTGCCGCTGACGGATTTGACACGGATCATTCGCTTTCGGCCCTTGATGACAGTGAAAAAAAAGGAGCACTTAAATTAATCCTGAAGAATGTCAGGGGATTCTGTGAACAAAGTGAAAAGGCAGATCTGTTTTCGCAGATATTTGACGATTCCGGACGGGTCTTCTCCAATCTGCAGTCACTAGACCAAGCGTTGAAGCGCGAAAACAGCATCAACGCCAATTTAACGGGTGCATATCCCCTTTCCATTTATCCGAACGCTCAAGCGAAACTCTTATCTTATCAGTATAAATTGACCAACCCGATGGGGAGCTCTGGACTTTTTTTTGGTGAAGCGGACATGAGAAGCTATTTTAAAAATTTAAACAAAACCAGATTCTTTGACCAAGGAGAGTCTGCCAAAGAACTTGATCTGCATCTTCACTCGGAAGTTTATCAGGCTGGAAATGGAGAAGAAAAAAATTTGGACATTCCTTTCGGAGGCATGCCGAACGAATGGGTCATGGGGACTTTATGTGCAAAAGCCGACCTAAAATATTGGGGTTGGCACACGAAGGGCTGTGTGGAAGTCCTTAAGAAAATTCAATCTGAAATGATGCCTAAGCTCTCCAATATGGCACTTCCCGCAATCGAAGCTGTGCTCGATAACGAAATGCCAAAATTCAGAATCAGTATATCAGAGCTCGCTCTAAAATGGATGGATCGTGTAAAAAACCGAAATGCGGATGGCGATCTTTTTACGGATATCCAGAGCACGCTAATCAGAAATGGATTTTCCGAGCAGGATGCAGAAGCGCTTACTTGGAACTTAATTGCCACCTATTCCACTAGAGGCCCCAATATGTTTATGCTCAGCCAATATTCCCGGCACTCAAACGAACACACCCTTGTTGCTCTGGATATCATGAGTTCCGCCATTGCTTACTTAGACCAAATTGCGACCGATTCATTTAAGAAACCGTATAGCTTTCCATCGGAAGTTAAAACGGCTTGTAGCTATGGTGAGCCTTATCGTTTTTGGATGGCCGCTTTTTTAACCCGAAAATATGGAATCGAACTGAATGATCCGTTTGCAGCGCGAGAGGCTGTTTATCTGGCGGAGATCGGCTATCAAATGTTGAATCAGACCATGGGAAATAATCCTGTAGAGGTATTTACTCGCAGCGCTTTTTCTGATGCCAATAATAAGGCCCGCTTGGATCTGGCTTTTTCAGGGGCGGGCGCCACTTATGGAATGAGGCTCGCGCAAAGCTATCTTAAAAAATCACAATCGTCCCGTGTGATCTCCATTGATCTTGGAATATATCAGTTGGCCTTAAATGCTGAACCCCTTGCACCCTTAACGGAAGACGAGTCCCGAAAACGCTTCTTCGAAAGCTACGGAATTCATGCCTTTTTAAGGTGGGACTCCATTTTTTCTCCGCAATCTGTATTTGATGCTTTCGATTAACGCCCTAAAAACACAGAGAAAAACTCTGTTTTCTAAGATTAGTGAATTTCTCTATTCAAGAGAAAATCATTCCAGCGGACCGTTCTTTACCTGAGTTCAGATTAGAACCGATCGTTTTTAAAATTCCTACTCTCGGCTTCGATATCTTTATGTCGCTTTAGTCATAATAATATCGATTGAAGTTCCCTATAAGTTACCAATAAAATGAAAGGATTAGGTTTAAACAAAGAAATTCAACCCGTCTGCAAAGGAGAGTTGTCATGTCACTTCGTTCCCTTGGGATTTGCATTAAGCTGGTTTTGTTGTTCATCGTTTTAATTTTCGGAAAAACAAATGGAGCTTTGGCCGCTGATCCTGCGCAAGAATTACCTGCGTCGCCTACCGCAGAGGCGAGTCCGAATTCAGATGCAGTTGAATCTCCAACAGCAACAGTTCAAGAAAAAACAAATTCAAAAACCGGGGATGACGAAGTGATTGTTGTAAAAAAGTCTCCGAAGGCAAAGCGGGTTCACCTAGAGCCTTCGCGCGAGGAGCATCCCTTTGGTGTGGAATTAGCGCTTTTAACGGAGCCGTTCCCAAGTCTTTGGGGCATTAACTTAAGTTATAACATTATTCAATGGGTGCGGGTAACCGTGGGGTATGGTTCGTTTTCAGCTACGGATGCTTTGTCCAATTACAAAGCAACTTTTACGACAATTGATGCTAATGTAAAAGGATTTTTGGCACCTTGGACGTTTGCTCCATTTCTTTCGTTAGGGTATACGCACGTGTCCGCAACCATCACCGGTGTAGGTACTGGTGTTGGTGGTTTGACGGGGGCAGGAAGTTCGCCTTTTTATGGTTTTGGTTTTGACTGGCAAACGCACGGCGGTTTTAATCTGGGGTTTGAATATCAACTGACATCCATTGATCACACCGCCATTGGACTTCCGGGCTTTTATTTAGGTTGGTTCTTTTAAGGTCCCTCAATCATGGATCAGGATAAATACGTTGATTGCAAAAGCACTATCATGGATCGCAGTTGTTGTATTTAGTTTCGCTGGCGCAAAAGCCAATACTTTAAAAGTAGTTTTGGCAAATGCGCCGGCGACTTTAGACTGGAATGGACAAGTGGGCTACTTTGAAAGTCCGATTCTGGTAAACCTTGCAGAGGGGTTGTTTTCATACAATCAAAAAACAAAAAAATTTGAGCCGGACGTTGCCGAATCGGTGACTCACAACGAACTCAATACCGAATATACATTTAAGATTTCCCCACATGCAAAGTGGTCAGATGGCCGCGCGGTATCGGCCCAAGATTTTATCGAGAGCTGGCTTCGCTTGATTTCGCCCCAAAGTGCGTCGCTTTATAATTATTATTTAT
>CAIMNF010000524.1 GCA_903842755.1 Oligoflexia bacterium | reverse complement strand
TACTGCACCTACTCCGAAGCCGCCTCCGGGAGCTACACCAGCTCCTCCACCAGATTCGGATAAAACAAATACTTTTACGGCTGGTCTGGGTTATGAAAGAAATTGGGATATTGGTGTAGGAGTTTCGTATGCGTCAACGGCAGCTGAAAATTTAACGACCTTAGGCGGCACCCTATATGCCGGTTATATTTTTGAGTTCGGTGCTTCAAAAAAAGAAGACCAGCAAAGCGATGAAGATCAAGACGCTGAGGATGAGCCCTTTATTCCTTCGTTTGAAGTTAAGGGAACTGTTGGGACCAACAATTATAATCAAAAATATATTGCAAATGCCCCTGGAAGGAATGGGAGTAAAAAAACGAAAAAAATTACGGCAGATAATACCATTGCGCAAAAGCAATTTGAGCTTGAACTAGACGGAAAACCCTGGGAGTGGTTTGAAGCTAAGCTCCAATATACAAAATATAATTATGATAAAAATGTAGCGGCATTCCAGAGCGCGCTAGACGAGCCGCGCGCATTAAAAAGCGGTGCAGCTTCATTTGGATCTACTCTTTCGGGACTTTCCAGTAACGAAGCAGAATTGGATTTAAATTTCTTCTTGCCTTTAGATTTCGAAGTGGACACAGCGCTTACCAGCACCACTGCTGCAGCGACAAACTTAAAAGAAACGGGTGCAAAAGTTGAAGTGTATAAAACCTGGGCTGAACGCTGGAAAACCGGCCTTGGGTTTGAGCGGAGCAAAACCGATACCGACGCCCAAAGCTTGTGGATTGCAGATTTAAGCTACGAATTTTAAAAAAAGTTGGTGCCCAGGACAAGAATCGAACTTGCATGTATTGCTACGCTCGCCCCTGAAACGAGTGCGTCTACCAATTCCGCCACCTGGGCACGATCTCAGAGTTTGCACTAGTTCGAATCCAAATTCAATGGGTTCAAGTGAGTAGGGTGGTCATCTTTACATCTCTTTGAAGCTAGAATACGGTTAGGAGTAAATGGAAGCCTCATCAAAACAATTTAATTTTTCGGTGTTGGCTTCTTTTTTGACCCATGGGGCGATCGTTTTGATTTTAGCTCTCCTCATTAATCAGAATATTGAAGTCGGCGACCATGGATCGACCACGATTCAAGTTGATACGGTCAGTCCAGCCAAACACAAGTACTCTAAAAATGAAAATTCAAGGGCGGCTTCGCATGCGCAGCCGTCCACTCGGAGTCAAAATCGCATTTCTCTGAGTGACTTGGGATTAAAGCTCAATCACACCCCGTTGCCGCCCGTGAACGAGGAGTCTGAAAGTTCGCCTCCGGCAGCGTCGGATGATGGTGGATGGGACACGTTGAACCCCGATCCCCGAATCGCCCGCTTTAACCAGTATGTTTATAATACAGTACAAGGGTGGTTAGATCGTGATGCCTATTTGAATCATCAGCGTTTGACGGGAACGGTGAAAGTCAAAATTTGGTTCGACAAAGATGGGAATTTTCTAGAAGACGAAACCGTATATGAAGCGATCGATCCCGATTTCAAAAAGATTGTGGAGCGGGCGCTTAAAAAATCGTTTGCCAATCCAATCCCGCACCCTTTTTTGTATCGGCACGAAAAGTTTTCCATTGAGCGGATTGTGGTGATTCGGGACCATTTTTTATAATTTATTCATTTATTTAGTTGAACTCTTCCGATGACCGCCTACAATTAGAATATCGCATTTTAACACCGTAACGAAAGGAGTCGCTAATGAAAAGACGTGGACTGATTCGCGTTTTAGGAGTTTTTTTGTGCCTAACAGTGTTGTCGCTGTCGGCCTGTTCAACTGTAACTATTCGAGATAAGGGGACACAGGAAGTTACCTCCGAACCTAACTATCAAGAGATGAAGTTGTTTTTCGTCGGGGGATTATTTGGTTCTGCAAAAGTGAATGTGAGCGAAGTTTGTAAAGGGAGCAAGCCTGTTCAAATGAGAACTCAAACCCGTTTTGTGGACGGATTAATTGAATTGGTTACCGGAAGTTTAGTGACCCCACGGACTGCGTCCGTTTGGTGTGCAGCAAAAGCAGGAGGAGCAAAATGAAGAACTATCTTTTATTACTCATCACACTAGCGTTTTTACCTGCCTGTACCACCATTAGCTTCGTTAAAGATTCTAAAGATCTCCCCTTTGGAAACGCAAACTCCGAGTGGCACTCTAATGTTCTTTTTGGTTTTATTGAAACGAGTGATCCTGTCGATATGAATGATCGTTGTCAGGGAACTGACTGGGTCGGAATTCGTACACAGTTTTCGTTTGCGAATTGGTTTGTAAGCGGAATCACTGCGTCGATTTATAACCCACACAAAGTTTTATACTTTTGTGAGAGTGACGTCGTCTACAAGAAAAAGTAAGCAAGAATAGACCGGATTAAGGTGTGGAGGCTCTCCGCAAAATTTTGCAGAGCCTCCACCACTTTAAAAAAGGATTTATATAATGGGTGGTTAACAGTACTCCAGAAAACAAACTTAAATCGTTGATTTAAAATAGCAGACTAATTTGCTTTACTTTTTTTGTTCTTTAATCTAACTTAGCGGTACTAATGAAAACCCTGATCTATGCCTGTAATATTTTAATTTTAGCGGGGTGGCTTTACGCGAGCGCGGATACTTCATTCTCCAGCGCGGCATTAGAGTCAGCGGAAACTCTACAGACCGGATCCGCAAAATCCTTAATACCCCTTCAGGGGCACAACCTAACTCCGACCTCATACGGTCCTACCCAAGGCGAAACCGTAGTCGGGACCTATGCGATCGCCTATGGTGTTACTCAACATTTTTCTGTTGGCACAAGTCCTTGGATCGTTGCCGCGTATAACATGCCGATGATCGATTTAAAGTATGCCACCGAAATTTCGGGAATAATGAATCGTATCGCTCTTGAAGGTATTTTTTTTAAGACGGCACAGTTTGGCATGGATTGGTACCACCAAGAGTCTATCTGGATTCGGGCAACCGCTACTAAAAGTTTTAGCCGCCACTATTCAATTCACACGGATTTTGGTTTTCAATATTTTTGGGATAGTCTTGCGCCATTTTCAATGCGTCCCCCTCCATTGAATGGTACGCCGGTTACACTTTCCGTTAGTGCGCTTCAAGAAATACATCTTTCGCAACGTTTTGGATTGTTCATTGAAAGCGGGGGACTCGGCGTAAACTACCCCAATCCTTATTTACACTTTGGATCATCTGGCTTTTACCAGTGGACGAAAGGCTACCTTCAGCTTGGACTCTCTAAAACCTTTCCCTTGGGGCCGCATCAAATTGTGCCGGGCGCACCTGCGAACGTTTGGTCCCCGAGTCCTGGTGATGCACGTACCAGTATCTATTATATTAATCCGTCGCCCATCCACCCGGAGCTTCAAATTCAATTCAAACTTTGAGCGCGTTTAAGGTATGCTAACTGCATATCATGAGCTTATCAGATCTTTCAATTCGCAGGCCTGTATTCGCGTGGATGCTCATGGCAGCGGTCCTCGTTTTTGGTCTAATTTCGTTTTCTCGCTTGGGAATCAGTCAGCTCCCGGATGTGGATTTTCCTGTAGTCAATGTGTCCTTAACGGAAAACGGTGCAGCTCCAGAAGTCATTGAAAGCCAGGTGATTGATCCGATCGAAGACGCCATCATGGAGCTAGACGGAATTAAAAATGTGACCTCCACGGCTCAGCAAAGCTCAGGCTCGATCGCAGTCGAATTTGAGTTGAATCAAAATATCGACCGGGCGATGGAGCAAATTCAAAATAAAATTGACCAAGTAAAAAATATTCTTCCCATCGATTTGTTTCCGCCTATTATTCGTAAAACGAATCCGGAAGACATGCCCATCGTCTGGTTAGCGATGACCAGCGATGATCCCGCTACCAAACGCATTGACATGATGATATACGCTAGAAATTTTCTCTTCGATCAGTTGAGTGTTGTTCCTGGTGTAGGCAATGTTGTTTTAGGGGGCTATGTCGATCCAGCGCTTCGGGTTTGGCTTGATCTTAATCGATTAAAAAAACTAAACCTAACGTCAGACGATGTGGTGTCGGCCATTAAGACCGAGCAGATTGAAATTCCTGCCGGCCAAATGACCAACGCGCAAAAAGATTTTAACGTTCGAGTATTGGGAGAGGCAAACAGTCCAGAAGATTTTGGCAGAATAATGATCCAAAATCGGGCGAATTTGGGTCCCAACTACCGCACCACCCAACTGAAAGAGGTCGCGACGGTCGAAGAAGGTACCGCTGATGTAAGGCGAATGGCTCGCTTTAACGGAAAAGATGCCGTAGGTCTAGGAATTGTAAAACAGCATGGCGCGAACGCGGTCGAGGTTGCGCAATTGATCCGCTCAAAAGTAGCCGAACTACAGCCTTTGCTTCCGCCGCATTATCATTTAATTTTTAGCGTGGACAACACGCGCTTTATTCAGCAATCGGTCAAACAATTGTTGTTTACGCTTATACTGTCCGCTCTTTTAACGTCCGTGGTTTGTTATTTGTTTTTAGGGTCGTGGACTTCAACCATCAATGTTTTGTTGGCCATCCCCACTTCCATTATTGGGACATTTGTCGTTTTTTATTTCTGCAATTTTACTCTCAATACGTTCACGTTACTTGGTCTTAGTTTAGCGATTGGCATTGTGGTGGACGATGCAATCATGATGCTCGAAAATATCGTACGCCACCGCGAGCTCGGAGAAAGCCGTCGTTCCGCTGCCCTAAAGGGCGCGAACGAAATCTCGTTTGCCGCAATGGCCGCTACAGTGGCGGTCGTTGCTATTTTTGCGCCCGTCATTTTTATGAAGGGTATTATTGGAAAATTTTTTCTTCAGTATGGGGTTACGGTTAGTGCTGCGGTCCTGTTATCTTTATTGGAAGCCCTTACGTTAACGCCCATGCGGTGCTCGCGGTTTTTGGTTGTTCATTCTTCTCCCAAAGGCTTGACCGGAATGATGGATCGATTGTTTAGTGTCTTGTCTGAAAAGTATCGTTCCCTTTTGGAAGTATTGCTCCGCCATCGGTGGAAAACGGTTGCGGGTTCACTTCTGTTGTTCGTTTTAAGTATCTTTGTGGCAAAACTTTTGCCGGGTGAAATGATGCCTGCTCAAGATCAAGGCATGATTTTACTGCGATTTAAGTTGCCTGTGGGAACCTCGATGGAGGTGACGAATCGCAGAATTAAACACGTTGAAGAATATTTAGCTACGTTTCCCGAAATAAAAGGTGATTTTAGCGCAGTGGGCGGTTTCGGTGGCGATGCGGTCAACCAAGGAATGGCGTTCGTTTCGTTAGTCGATGCCAAATCAAGAAAGCGTTCGCAGTTTGAGCTGATGAATATCTTTAAAGAGCATTTTAAGAATGAAGAGAAAGGCATGGAAATTGTAGTCCAAGACCTTTCGCTTCGTGGTTTCTCCGCCAGCCGCGGGTTTCCCGTTGAATTCATTATTCAAGGCCCCGATTGGGAAAAACTCACCTCGCTAACGACCGAAGTGATGGATAAGATGAAAAAGACCGATTATTTAACGGACGTTAACACGGACGTGCAACAAAACATGCCTGAAACACAAATCATTCCCGATCGCACGGCCTTAGGGATTCATGGGGTATCACTCAACACGGTCACTAGCCAACTCAATGCAATGGTCGGTGGACAAATTATCACGGGCTTAAACGAGTATCCTAAGGGACGACACCGGTACGAGATTGAAATGCGCTTGGTGGCTTCGCAGCGGGATCAAATTCCGGCCCTAGATCAAATCGAGCTTAGAAATAATCGCGGAGAAACGGTTAAATTGTCCGAGGTGGTCACAGAAACACATCGGCCAAGTCTGATGTTAATTTCTCGCTTAAATCGCGCCAGAGCCATTACCGTTTATGCGAACCCTGCAAAAGGCCATTCGCAACAAGAAGTGATGGAAAAGACCACTCAATTGGTCAAAGCAAGTTTGCCTCCCGGTTATATGATGAAGCTCACCGGAAGTTCACAAGGGTTTAAGGAATCTTTTTTAAGCTTATTTTTTGCGTTGATTTTGGGCTTAGTAGTTTCGTACATGGTGCTTGCATCACAATTTGATAGTTTTATTCATCCGATTACCGTTTTAATGGCACTCCCTTTTAGTTTCTCGGGCGCATTTTTGGCACTTTGGATTGGTCATCAATCGATCAACATGTACAGCTTGATTGGATTTATTTTGTTGATGGGAATTGTAAAAAAGAATTCGATTTTGCTTGTGGATTTTACGAACCAAGTGCGGAGCGAAGGGGTCAAAGATGTAAAATCGGCTTTATTAAAGGCTTGTCCGGTACGACTTCGTCCCATTATCATGACGTCAACAGCGACGGTTGCTGGGGCTTTGCCTGAGGCCTTAGCGCTTGGGCCTGGCTCTGAAACCACCATTCCGATGGCTTTCGCCATTATTGGTGGAGTAATTGCTTCGTCTATTTTAACTTTGTTTGTGGTTCCGGTTGTCTATAGCTTGTTTACGAAGCTGGAACGACCCGATCCGTTGGTGCTTGCAGAAAACACTAGATTATAAATAAAAAAAGTGTATAAGTGCAACGATGAATGTTGCCGCACATCTTTTGCTCGTTTTTTTCTTTCTCGGTGCAACTCAGTTAAATGCTCAGGCTTGCCAGGTATTGCGAGATGAGCATTTTTCGGTAGATTGGGGTCCGGGACATCAGTTTGAAGAATATTATTCCGTGATTTTGCCCAAGGGATACACGCCCGATCAACGCTATGGGGCGGTTTACTTCCTTCACGGTCGGGGAGGTGATCGTCATCTCATCGAAGGACTAGGGATCTGTGCGCAATTGGATCGATTAGTGGACGAAGGCAAAACGCCGTTCGTCGTTATCGCACCGGATGGTCGAGCGCCCAATAACCCGACGGATGGCTACTGGATGAATGGAGCAAAAACTCCGGAGCGATGGGGCGATTTGGTGACTCACGATTTGGTTGCCGAGGCCGAACGAAAGTTTTCACTGATTTCGAGCCCTAAGGGAAGAGTGATTGCGGGAATCTCGATGGGAGGGCATGGAGCGCTCCAGCTTTCTTTAAATTATCCGGGAATATTTGGAGCCATTGGAATGCATAGTCCTGTTTTTAGAACGCAGGAAGAAGCTGCGGCCGATTTTTATTATCAGTTTGGCACGGGAACGGACTATCAGCACCGCGATCCTTTTTCTTTGATTAAAATATTTCAAAAAAAGCTCAATGTCCCCATCTATATGGACATGGGAGCGCACGACCAATTTTTACGGAATACCGTGAATTGTGAAAACATGTTGAAAGGCATGGGTTATAAAAAGGAGTTTCACGTCGGTGAAGATGCCGAGGGCGCCCACGAAATGGGCTATTGGGAGTACCATCTGAGTTCCTACGTGGATTGGTATTCCGCGCGATTAAGCCAAAAGTCAAAATAGATCATGACGAAATTGAAAGTTGGATTGGTCGGATTCGGGTTTTCGGGCCAAACATTTCATGCGCCGCTCATTTGTTCAGTGCCCGAACTTGAGCTTAGCTATGTGGTTTCACGGAACAGGGAAGCAGTAAATGCGATTTTGCCTAAGGTTTCGGTGGTCCCAACAATGGAGGAGGTTCTCGAGCGTCCGGAAGTTCAGTTAATTGTATTAGCCACTCCAAACGACCTTCACTTTGACCAAGCAAAACTTGCACTATTGAGTCAAAAGCATGTAGTCGTCGATAAGCCGTTTACCACGACTTCGGCGCAAGCGGCTGAGCTTTTAGCCTTATCAAAACGGCAAGGGCGAGTGCTCTCGGTTTTTCACAATCGGAGATGGGACTCTGACTACCTCACGGTTAAAAAATTAATTAAGCAAAACGTCCTCGGCGAAATAAAGCAAATGGAGTCCCATTTTGATCGCTACAAGCCTGATGCGCGGGATCGCTGGAAAGAGCAAGCTTCCCGAGGCGGTGGGATTTGGAACGATTTAGGATCCCACTTGCTGGATCAAGTTCTGCATTTATTTGGAAAGCCGGACTCCCTTTGGACAGACGTAGAGATACAACGAAATCAGAGCCAGGGGCCCGACTATTTTCATGCAGTGCTTCGGTATCAAAAAATGCGGGTTATTCTTCATTCGACGTCTTATGCTTTGGCCGAAGCACCTCGATTTTCAATTTATGGCACAAAAGGGAATTTTATTAAATTTGGTTTTGATCCCCAGGAGGAGCACCTTAAAAAAGGACTAATGCCGGATTCAACAGGCTATGGGCTTGATCAGAATAGCGGCAGATTGACCTACAAAGAAGGGAGCGAAGTAAAGACGAAAACGATTCCTTCAGAAATAGGAAATTATCGCGAT
This sequence comes from Oligoflexia bacterium, assembly GCA_903842755.1. Lineage (GTDB taxonomy): Bacteria > Bdellovibrionota > UBA1018 > UBA1018 > CAIMNF01 > CAIMNF01. Next base: position 1,536 of record CAIMNF010000524.1, on the reverse strand, counting down.
TATTATGTTGGTGTTGCTCGTGCGATTTTGAATCAGGAGGCGAATCCGGTGTCAGCCGAAGAAGCACTACAGGTCGTTGAACTGTTAGAACTGCCCCCCGAGAGTGCTGATAAAAGGTAAAAAATCTCCTCAGCATAAATAGCATTCGGCGAATTTCACGAAATAACTCAGGGCACCTGGAGACTATTCTGCGAATTCATCGAATAAAGACCCTACCACCCGCTTAAAGTTAAGCAGAGTGAGGGGGCAGTTGACCAATTACTGCCCGGCACTTGTGCCAGCGTCTCTCGGATCAGAAACTCCCACGAACTCATTTCCTTCCCGGACTACGGCCATAATTCTACTTTCTGCTTCGATTCGTTCAGTTGCCCAACCTTTGTCGCTTAGCTCTTTTGTTAGAGCATCAGTGTCCGCGAAATTTTCGATAAACAGTTTGTCTGGCTGCCATTGTTGATGAATGCGGGGGGCTGCCACTGCGTTAAATAAAGATTGATGGTATACAAAATAATTCAAGAGTACTTGTGCTACCGCAGTTAAAATCCGTGTTCCGCCGGGGGCACCTACTGCCATCACCGGAGTATGATCCTTAAAAACTAAGGTAGGCGACATGCTTGAGAGTGGAGTTTTTTTAGGTTCTATTGCATTGGCATTTGAAACCGAGATTGCACCAAACATATTCGGTTCATTCAGCTTGGTCGCAAAATCGTCCATTTCATTGTTGAGCACTATGCCTGTGCCATCTGCTACGATTTTGGAGCCAAACCAGCCGTTAATCGTTTGAGTTGAAACGATTGCATTTCCTTCTTTGTCCATGATGGAAAGGTGGGTAGTCTCGAAATGTTCAGCGCCTTGTGGTTTGCCTGGAAAAACTTCGCTACCTTTCTTTGCTCGTGTTTCGTTAAAATTTTTTCGGAGGAGTGTAAGATATTTAGCGTCGATTAATCCTTCCGTGGGCACTTTGACAAAGTCGGGATCTCCTAAAAACTTAGCTCGATCCGCAAAGGCTTGCTGCATAGCAGATGCAAGAAGGTGTTCACTTTGAGCGGATTTAAAACCGAGCTTGGGGAGTGGGTCGTTTTCGAGCATTTTTAATATTTGAATCACGTGAACGCCCCCAGAGCTGGGCGGTGGCATGGTTACAATATGGTACCCATTCCATTCGGCTTCGAGGGGCTTTCGCTCGATGACGCGATAGTGCGCTAAATCGTCTTCCGTGAGGATACCGCCATTATTTTTTACTGCTTTGGCTAGCTGCAGGGCGATTTTTCCTTGGTAAAATGAATCTGGATGAAGCGAAAGCTCCTTCAATGTGGCCGCCAGATCTCGCTGGACGAGGAGAGTACCAGCCGTCTTGGGGGAAGCATCCGAATTTAAAAAAATGCGTTTTGAATCAGAAAATTTTGCAAGATCCAATTTCTTTTCATCGATGGCTTCGGCAAGTTCGCTATAAATTGGAAAACCATCATACGCCAATTGGATGGCGGGCGTAAAAAGTCTTTCCCATTTCAGTTTTCCATAGTGGTCGTGTAGGTATTT
>CAIMNF010000523.1 GCA_903842755.1 Oligoflexia bacterium | reverse complement strand
TGCCCAAAACTTCCTGTCTTAGGTCCCGCATACAGGGAATGGTTTCAGAATGAATAACGTAACCCACCATCCTAGCAGGCTGCTGCTTCGACTCTGTTTCCTGGATCATTCTCCTGTTCTTCCTTCCTTGGAAATGCGTTTTCGTCTCCTCCGTTACATAAATTCTAAGTCGGCTTGCAGTGCACCGGTTTGCTTAATGGTCTGAAAAATTGCACTCAAGTCTTTTGGTTGAACTCCTAAAGTATTTAATAGCTTTACTAGATCCGAGACAGTGGCCCCGCCTCTTAAGTCATAAACGCGCTCGCCGGAACTTCCCTTTGCGGCCCCCTTCACCTGAATAGATAGGTCTCCGTGAGAAATCGCCACCGGACTAATCGTCACCTTATCGCCCATCACGACGGTGCCCGTTCGTTCGTTTAGAACGACTTTCGCTTTCTGATCAATCACGACGCGCATATTTTCGATTCGCGCAAGGAGCTCCACCGTATTTCCATCATAATTGAAGGGAACCACGACATCGATCGTGGCGCTATCGCGTGCCGAAGCAAATTTACCGCCCAGCTCCGCATTAACCAGGGCTACGAGCCGCGCAGCCGTTGTAAAATCTGGATTAATGAGCGAGAGCCTAAACGTCTTTTTTTGGGAAAAATTCGTATCAATGTCTTTTTCCACCATGGCTCCCGAAACCACGCGCCCCACCGTCGGAAAAACTCCTTTAGAGCTTCCATCGGTCAGGGCCCCCAAGGTGATCAGTCCTTGGGCGACCGCATACACTTGCTGATCGCCTGCTCTCAGTGGAGTAACCAGAAGCATTCCCCCCTCGAGCGAAGACGCGTCCCCAATCGAACTGACCGTAATGTCGATCGGATTTCCGGCCCTTGCAAAGGGGGGCAATTTGGCCGTCACGATCACCGCCGCCGCATTTTTGGATTTAATCGAGGCGTTTTTTTCTACATCTAGTCCAAGCTTCCCAAACAATCTTCCCAGCGATTTTGCCGTAACATCCGCACTGGAATCCCCCGTCCCCTTTAATCCAACCACCAGACCATATCCAATTAAAATGTTTTCCCGCACTCCTTTAATGGTTGCGATATCTTTCAGTCTTGCTCCTTGTGCAGAAAAACCAGTCGCTGCAAGTGCATCCGACATCAACAGGGTCATCAACGCGGCACCCACCACCAGGAGATATCCGAATGCCTTTTCTTTTAAAGCATTAGCGCGCAATTTTAATTTTATACTCATATAATTTCCCCGATGCGATGGCATCTTTATCATCAAAGTCCGCGGCAGGAGCTACCCCAATTACCGAAACTAATTTCGAAGCTCCCCGGTAAAGGATTCGCTTGACGGCCCGAATTTTAAAGTTTCCATTGGGATATTTCTCTACAATCTCGGCCCTAAATTCGTCATTTTGAGCGACACCGATGACCTTAGAGAGATCAACCTGCGCCCAGCGCGCTGCTTTTTCCATGCGTTCTTTTACCGTGGCCGCATCGCTCTTCAAATCATCGGATGCAACAACACGGTAGTTCTGAATATCTTTGTCGTCTTTTGCTGCCGCATTGTTTTTCAAATAAAGCGCCATTTCAACTTCTTGTTCTGCGGGATTAAGATTCTTCTTAATTTCTTCGGCCACTTGTTTAATGAACGGATCTTCAATTTTAATCGAGATCACATCCCCTAAGCCTCGAACTTTGCCCTTCGTAAAAAAGTAATTGGCATCTTGCTCGTTAGACCAAAGCGAACCGTCGTTTGGTGTTTCGTCCCAAAAATCTTCCTTGGTCGCACGATCACCTCTCTTATAGTTTGCTACGGCTTGACCTCGACCTACGGCAATTTCGCTTCTGACCTGTTCATTACTTGGATCTAACCGTGCGTTTCGATTTTCATCCTCATAAACAGGGGCCGAGGCAATACCACGTGCAGAAGTGGAGTCGTTTCTCGTGTCCTGCATCGAATACACACTTCGGTCGCTTGATTCGCTCCCCGCATTTCCGCGGTCAATGCGTACTCGATGGGGCGCCCAATCGCCCCCACGCTCTTTATAATCATCCCCATACGTAATCGCGTTGTAATCCACTGGCTTTTCCTGGTTAAAAGGAAGCGAAGAGCACGCGCTCACCAAGCCAGAAAGGACGGTAAAGAAGCCAAACGTTTTCCAGGGTCTCCTCATAGCTTCACCTCGACAGAATGATCGGCTCTGACTACACCGGTAACGTCGCGCTTGGTTTTTGTCGTAAGGACATGGATCCGCTCGCCTACAGTGCCCATTTCCTGGGCAACGCCTTGAGTGGTTAAACTTAAATCTCCAGACGTAAGCTCAAGCTTAACCATTTCACCCCGCTTGACGTCGGGTTCGTGTTGGGTTGCGACCGTCGTTAAGAACTGCCCCTCTAAAATGGTTTGTTTACTTTGCAGATGTTGAAATTCCGTCCGGGGTGAAGCCAAAATTCCCCGGTATTCTCGTGCCATTCCTTGAGCAACATTGACGGGCTGAACTTTAAAGTCTTCGGGTTTCAAAATGCGATTCGGATAAATGCGATGGGTTGCTACCGGTACCGATACCCAAGCCTCAAAAGGCAAGTGCACGATTTTCGTCACAAGCTTTTCATTGCCATCTGTCCCAAGAGTTGAGCACACGACTGCAAAGGACGCGACTGCATTTGCTTTTTCTTCTATTAACCGAACGCTCCGGACATCCACCACGGCTGCGAAACTGGCATTCGTTGCAAGCTTATCAATGCTTGGAAACCGAATTTCTGCTTTTATTTCTTGCGAACTTAATTTTTCCGCTAAAGCATTTGCGCCCAGTTCCGATAAATGAACGATGGCTGGAGGTGTAGAATCTGCCTGAGCAAAGCAGCAAAAGAAAAGAAGCGAAAAAAGGCTGCGAATTTTAAAATTGTTTACTAATCCGAACACTGGCTTCGCCCTCCTTGGCTCACCTCAATTAATGGGGTGAAAAATCCCATCCTAGGATCTCTCCCTTATTATCTCACAATGTTTGTCGTTGCTTCAAGCATTTTATCCGCAACACCCATTACGCGCGTATTCATTTCATATGCTTTTTGCGTGTTAATCATATCAATCATGCTATTGGCGACGTTAACGTTCGAGGTCTCTAAAGCACCCTGCAATAATTGCCCAGTTCCGTTTTCGCCAGGAATTCCGGCTTGCGGAGTGCCGCTTGCGGGCGAGCGCTGATAAAAATTATTTCCAATCGCCTTTAACCCTTGAGGATTTAAGAAGTTAACCACTTGAACTTGCCCGATGACACTTTCTCCTTCAGGGAGCATCGCTTTGATTTCGCCAGCCGGAGTAATACTTAACGACTGAACATTCGTTGGAATCGTGACTGCGGGTTCAAGCAAAGCTCCGTTAGATAAAGTCACTCGCCCCTGTGAATCTAATTTGAAGGCTCCGGCGCGCGTGTAGACCAGTTCTCCTGTTTGAGGGAGGGTCACTTGCATGAACCCGGGTCCTTCGATCATTAAATCTAATTGGTTATTGGTAATCTTAGCGGCGCCTTGTTCAAAAATTTTATGTGCGGAACCGACTTTTACACCGAGCCCCTTTTGTACTCCGGTTGGGGTTTGAGTGCTCGCCCCTTGTTTGCCACCCGGATCTTTGATGGTCTCATACATCAAGTCTTGAAATTCAATCGTTCCGCGCTTGAATCCATCCGTTTTCACATTGGCCAAATCATTTGCGATTCGATCCAAATTAGCCTGCTGAGCTTCAAGACCTGTGGCAGAAGTGGTCAGTGCTTTTAACATCGTTCAATCCTCCAAAAGGGGTTACATTTTTCCAATATCATTGACTTCCTTTTGCATCATTTCGTTTACGGTTTTCATCGCCTTCAGATCTTGCTCGAACATTCGATTTGCTCGAATCAAATTGCTAATCTCTTCAACCGGATTTACATTTGAGGTTTCAATCATGCCTTGTTTAACGGCGCTCTCCGAGGCAATCGCCGAATTTTTCACCGGATCTTTGTTTTCAAAATTTACGCCACCCGTTTTTCGAATCAGGTTCATATTTTTAAACTCGACGACGCTTAGCTTACCAACACGGTCTTGACCTAAATAAATTTCTCCCCCGTCGTTAATGTGCACGGGACCTTCCCGTCCCAAGAGCTGGATAAACCGAGCGGCAACCGCAGGCTCGCGCGCGGCATTTAGTCCCGCAGGGTTTCGCCCACTAAGGTTGTTTGCTTGGCCAAGAATCTGTGGGTTATCTTGTGGCACGCTTTGCGGAGCGCCTTCTTCGGCCTCTGCCTGAGAAAGAACAGGAAAACCATCACTCGTCACGAGCCGTCCGTCTGGCGCAAGCTTAAAGCTGCCCGAGCGCGTGTAGCGAATCCCGCTCGGGGTTGAGACTTCAAAAAAACCAGGGCCATTTAAGGCTACATCTAACGGATTGTCGGTAACTTTTAAACCGCCTTGCGCATGGCTAGAAACCGTACCATTGACGACCACAAACGATTGGTCTTTGCCGTCCAGTGGATATAAATCTTTATCTTTGATGGGGAGTCTTGGAATATCCGCAGTCATCGGACTCTCTCGTTCCGGTTGCGCCAAGTATTCCTTGAAAACCACATTGTCTTTTTTGAAACCATTGGTATTGGCGTTGGCAAGATTGTTCGCGATGACTTCCACTTCGTAATCACGAGCAATTGCTCCGGACATTGCAGGCCATAAGGGTTTAGACATCAGACTCCTTCCCTTTTTAAATTTTACGAGGGACTGGAGCCGAATGCAAAGTTTATAAAACAATTTTTGTGTAATAAAAAATTGACGAGGACAAAAGCGTCAAACTTTTTATTTTTTGAAACGTGGAGAGTGCAAAGACGTCTAATTTTTGGCCCTTTTCTTCTTTTCTCAAAGCGCACTTTTTATGGTAGACCTTACCCATGGAAAAATTGATCGCAAAGCCCGTCATTGAAAAGCTTTCCCAATCCTTAGTCGAACGAACAATCACGCTAAAAAGTCGCCTGGGGCGCGCTCCACACTTGACGGTCGTATTAATCGGCGAAGATCCAGCAAGTCAAGTTTACGTTCGGAACAAAGGCCTTGCCGCAGAAAAAGTGGGCTTTACCCACGAAACCCTTCTCTTCCCTGCAACCATTGATCCTGGGGTAGTGAAAAAAAAGGTTCAGGAATTAAGCGCATCAAAGGAAGTCGATGGAATCTTAATCCAACGTCCGGTTCCAAAACAGTTTAAAGAGTCCGAAGTTGTCTCCTGGGTTGCGCCCGAAAAAGATGTCGATTGCCTGCATCCCGAAAACATTGGTCTTTTGGTCAATGGCACTCCCCGTTTTTTGCCCTGCACTCCGGCCGGCGTAATTGAAATTTTGGATTTTTACAAAATTCCAATCGAAGGAAAAATTGCGTGCGTCATCGGCAGAAGTTCCATCGTCGGTAAACCCTTGGCTGCTCTTTTGCTCGCTCGCAATGCAACCGTAATTCAAGTGCATCGGTCCACGCTCAATCCTGAAGCGCTTTGCAAGCAAGCAGACTTAGTGTTTGCGGCAGCCGGAGTAAAACACTTGGTAAACAAAAACTGGATTAAAGATGGAGCCGTGGTTGTGGACGTGGGAATTCACCGAAATGCCGATGGCAAGCTCACTGGGGACGTCGATCCAGATTCGATCCAATCCCTCGCTTCCGCGATGACCCCGGTGCCCGGGGGCGTAGGGCCGATGACCATTCAGCTGTTGCTCGAAAATACGTATCGATCTGCTGAAATGCGCCTCGTTTAAAGCCTAATTTTTAAGTTCACGATTTTCGTTTTTCGGTGTAGCTTAGCGATCATGCTCGAAAAGACGGCCCTAAAAGCAACGGCTCTTTTAAATGAACACCTAAAACTCAACGGGAAAATGGTGGATTTCGGAGGCTGGAATTTGCCCGTTCAATATACAAGCGTCCTCAATGAACATCTCGCGGTCCGTACCGCGGCAGGATTGTTTGACGTAAGCCACATGGGTGAAATTATCATCGAAGGTCAGGACGCATTAAATTTTCTAAATTTTGCCGTAACCAACGAGGTGAGCACGCTTGCCCTTCATCAAGCGCAATACTCGGCTCTTTGCAATGAACAAGGCGGAATCGTAGACGATTTAGTGATCTACAGGCTTGCGCCCTCCCAAGGCAATAAATCCGGGTACAAATTTTTTGTAGTCGTAAATGCGTCGAATACAGAAAAGGATTACGACCACTTCGTCAAGATCGCCTCGAAATACAAAACCGAACACCCTCATGCTCGTTTTACGGTAGAGAATGATTCATCTAAAATTTCTCAGATTGCCATTCAAGGGCCGAAGGCAGCTCGGATTCTCTCTCAGGTCTGTAACTTGAATCTTTCGGAAATTAAAACCTATTGGTGCTTGCCTGGCGTAATCACGCCAAAGGCGGGTGATCCTCTCGAGCCAATCCAGGCGCTCATCGCGCGGACGGGTTATACGGGTGAAGACGGCTTTGAGCTTTATTTAGAGTGGGACAAAGCCCCCCGGGTTTGGAACGCGCTATTGGCGGCCGGTGCCTCAGAGGGTATTTTGCCGTGCGGCTTAGGCGCGCGGGACACGCTTCGACTTGAAAAGAAGTATGCGCTTTATGGTCACGAGCTTACCGAAGAAACCACCCCGCTTGAAACCGGGTTAGGATGGGTCACCAAATTTTCCAAAGCAAATTTTGTTGGAAAAGCCGCGCTCGTTAAGCAAAAAGAAGCAGGAGTCACCTGGGCGAGTGTGGGAGTAAAATCTCTAGGGCGGGCCATCCCCAGACAGGGCTATTCCGTATTGAATTCAACTAAGGATAAAGTCGTGGGCGTCGTCACGAGTGGCACTTCTTCGCCTTCGCTGAAATGCAGAAACGTATAAAGACCATCCCAGAAGCGCCCGTTTCACGGCATACTCGATACAAGTACGTCCCCTCAAAGCCCCAGTCGAATTTTGTTCCCAAAACAACACACCTGCCCCCCATCACACCTAAGGCAGCGGAGAGGGGCGAAGTTGTGCTTTAATAGAGTCCAAATGAAAAGGCCCCTTCGCGGGGGGCCTTGGT
>CAIMNF010000522.1 GCA_903842755.1 Oligoflexia bacterium | reverse complement strand
TGACTGCGATGTTAACGGTTCTCCCCGCTCTACCATTGCGTGAATGTCCCGCTCAAATTCGGCGAACTGAACTTGCCTAAACAGCGTACTTCTAAACTGAGTAAACAAATGATCCAACAAATACAGCTTCATTTCCTTACTGTCGGCCCGCTCCATTAAATAGAAATGCAGCAACATTTCATTCGTGGTCGAAGCAACCTCCGCCAAAAAGATTGGATACCCTGCTCGGGCATAATGTTGATGCGTATTTGACAAATACGAATGCAAGGAATGACCTAACTCGTGCGCGAGAGTAAACGTGCTCGACAAATTATCCTTGTGATTAAGCAAAATATAGGGCTTGGAGAGGTACATTCCCCCCGAATAAGCCCCCGACCGCTTACCCGGAGTGTAATACACATCAATCCAACGATCATCAAACGCACTTTTTAGAATTTTTTGATATTCAGGACCCATGGGCTGAATGGCTTCTTCGACCCACTGCCTGCCCTTTTCATAGGGGACTTCCGATTCGGCAGGTTTAACCATGGGAATAGCGTTATCCCAAAGTGAATAATCCGAAATTCCCAACACCTTTTGTCTTAACTTAAACAAACGGTGTAACAGGGGGAGGTGCCGATGAACGGTAGAAATCAGTCCTTCGTACACGGACAATGGTATCGTATCCGAAAAAAGACTCGCTTCGATTGCGGAATTAAACTTTCTTACTTTGGCATAAAAAACTTGCTTTCGAACATGGCCGTCTAACGTAGCTGCAAAGGTATTCTTAAACTGACCGAAGGCATTTAAGTATTCAATCAACGCATTTTTTCTCAGGACGCGGTCGGAAGACTCTAAACAGGTGATATAGGTCGAATGATTCACTTCGACATCTTCGCCTTTCGCGTTTTTTACGATCGGCATTTTCATATCCGCATTTTCTAAAAGGCTAAATGCTTTATAAGAAACCCCCAACGGCTCGCTCGCAAGGGACAACACTTCTTCGACTTCGGCATTTCGTTGATGCGCTTTAGAGCGAATCAGCAACTCAATTCTTCGCGCATAATCCTGAAGGATGGGATCCTTTTGAAATCCCTTCAGGGTCTCGACTGGAGCGTCCAGTAACTCCGGGTCCATCCAAGATAATTGCGCCATCACCTCTGTGGCCTTAGACCGAATTCGGTCGACTAGACCTAAGTTTCCTGCATCACGAGTGTCTTGGTCGGATTGGTGATGTGCAAATGAATAAAGTTTTTCGATGAGCAGGTCTAAAGTCATTTGCGAATCGTATGCCGATTTGAGATTTTGACTGGACTGCGTGAGGGTCCCTTTAAACGTTGCTACCGAAGCCGCCGCCTCATCGATTTTTAAAAAATCCCCCTCCCAGGCGGCAGGACTTGCATAGAGCAAACTTAAATTCCATTTATATTTTTCAGGGACTTCTTCGCGGCTTTTGTAAGTTTCCATCATTCCTCCAGTTTACATGCTTTAAAGGGGTGAAGCTAAAAATAAATTACAAAATGCTGCCTGGAAGCCCGATCCCCCCGGCGGTAACTAAAATAAATCGGTTTCCCAGAATCATCCACCGCACAAAACGTACATTGAGGGATAACTTCAATTCGGGTCAATCCCAGTCGGATTAATTCGGCTTCGTTAATCGCAGCTAAATCCAAGAATCGGGTACGCGGCTCAATCAAACGAGGATGCAACTCAGGAAATTGACTTTTAAATTGTTCGATCAGTTCCGGACTCACTTCATAACAACATGCGCGATTTGAGGGACCAATCCACGCCACCCAATCCCCGGGATTTGCAAGGTCTTTGGGTAAGCCCTTAAAAAAATGATCGGTAATTCGAGCAAGAGTCCCCCGCCATCCGGCATGGATTGCTGCCGCGGCAACCGGCTGCCCTCCTTGAACACACGCCATCAGGATAGGAACACAATCTGCAGCCCTCACTCCAACAGGCTGGTGCGGTAAGCGGGTCCACAGCGCGTCCACATCTCCCCGTTCTTGGCACGGTCCCGTAACTTCGGCGACCGCAACGCCATGAACTTGATTCCAAATCCCCTTTTTTTGGGTCCAAAGTTCAGGCGGATTGCCTTCAATCGATCCAAAAAAGAGTTCAACGGGTAACGATGACTGCATTGCTTAATATTAACCCAATCCTAAGGGCTTCGGCAATGTGACTTGAATAAGGAGACCTCTTTCTGTAAAGTCTGGGCAAGGGCCCTTAGCTCAGCTGGTTAGAGCTTCCCGCTCATAACGGGGTGGTCACTGGTTCAAGTCCAGTAGGGCCCACCATTTAAAGTTGCGATCACGATGACGTCCCTCAGAAAGATTAGAACCTTAAAATTCGGAATAATAACGGAGTAAGCCCATTAAAAGATCTTCCCATTCGATTAAACTACTTTCACTGCTCGGCACCTTCTCTTTGGGAATGCTATTCTTTTATTTGCTCCTTGCCCGTCACGCATGGAATAGCGACCTCCTTTACTTGGAAGCAATCTACCGCGACCTCTTCGTCGATCCCCATCCATTAAGTGAATTTAATTTTTCGGCCTCCACTTTTGTGTTCCCGGATATCCCCTTTTATTTTTTCTTTCGCTCCATCCTTCCCCATTTAAATGCAACATTAATGGGATACGTCACGTTACAATGGACCCTCCTCCTTATCCTTTATCGTCGCTGGCTCAAAGGCGCTTCGGACCACCTCCTAGTTTTAGTCCCTTTGATCATGTTCGGAATTTTCGATCAAGACTGGTACCCGCTTTTTTATCCGGATCATCACGGCGGACAATGGATTTTGGGTACCCTCCTTTTATTTTCATTTGGACCACTTCAACGTCCGGAGTCCTTCGCTTTCTATTGGCTGATCCCGGCCATTGTGGGTTTATTTGCCTCCTGCGACCTTCTTTACGCATTAAATGGCATTTTGCCCTTTGGCATTACGCTCCTTATTTCTTCAGTGGGCGCCGGTAAAAAAGGTAAGTTTTTCAAATCGTTTTTTTGGTGCTTTTTGTGTTTAGCGTTTACGGTAATATTTTATTTTCTATTTAGGAAAATTACCGGATCTTACTTCGGGTGGAACAAGCCCTTGTTTGGCTATTGGGATCGCGCCCGCGACTTTGCATTGACCTTTCTTCGTCCGTCGCTTTTTAATGGATTACTCTGGCCTTCCCTCATTCAGTTAGGGTTTCGGTGGAAGAAGGATTCTACCGCGCAATTTCTGCTTTTGGCGATTGTGACGTCGGCATTATCCATCGTCTTAACCGGTGTGTGGGTGGATCACTTAAATGTGCGTTACTTTATGGTCTTAATCCCGGCGATGACCTACGGTTGGATGCAGCTCCTGCTGACGTTGCAGAGCATCCATCGCGGTATCCCCTGGGGAATCACCGCTGGCTTTTTGGGCTTAACTGCGCTCCAAGCCCATTCCCTGCATCAGCAACAGACGGAATCGCCATGGAAAGCACCTTATTCCAAATCGCACGAATGCCTGGACCACTTTATTCATGAATCAGGATTAAGAGAGGGAATTTCGAATTATTGGCCCGCAAAGTGGCTTAGCTTTTTATCGAAGGAATCGGCTAAGGTGCTACAAGTCACCGATCGGTTGGAACCCCAGTATTGGATTAATAATCACGATTGGTATAAAAATTTTCACCCTCGTTTTGTGATTGTTCGCTATATGAACAACGGCCCTATTTCAGAAGAGAGCTTAAAAACCTTGGGTTTTAATCAACCTACTCAAAAAGTAAAGTGTGACCTATTTGAAATATGGGTGTTTCCGGAAGGTACTCCGCTCGTTCAAAAAACCACTGCCGACCGATATTTCAAAAATTTTCATGAGTTCCGGTAGCCTGGCAACGGTAGGCAACCCCATAATCTCCCTCTTTTGCTCCGCAATTAGTATGCAGAAACACCAAAAAGCTAATCGTAATCAACACATGGGCGACCCAGATCGCACTTAACCAAAGGTCTGATTTTTTAAGCGTCTTGCGAATCAGTAACACTAAAAATAAAAACTCAAACGGAAATGTAACGATCAAATAGTGCCGATAGACCAAAATATTTGAAATGGTGATCAGCAACCCCATCCCTAAAAAACTAGAGGCAATGGCCAAGGCGTCGTCGTCCGAACTGATTTGCATATAAATCTGAGAAATTTTGAACCCTTTAAACCATTTTAAAATCCCAAGAACTGACGTTCCGGCGGTAACCGCTGTCGCCAACGCCACTCCGTATGTGGCGCGTCCAAAAATGAAAGGAGAGGAATAAAACTCCCGATCCCGGTCTCCTAAACTATATCCAACACCAAGAGCTGAACTATCCAGCAACCAATCCTTAAAAAATGCAAGCATTCCAACTCGATTCCAAAGAAACTCCCAAGTACGTTTGTGGTCAGAACCTGCCTGATGAAGCGCTTGCGCCAAATAAAATAACCAAGGAATCAAGGGGAGCGCACCTAGTACGGAGCCCAATAGCCAATATTTCCACTGCAGCGACTTGCGCGAAAAGAAATAAGTAAATGCAGCGAATGCTCCTGCATAGAAAAATCCACTCATATGAATTTGCCCAAGCAATGCTCCAACCAACCCCCAACCAAAAGCACCAAAACGCCTTCGCCGATACCACCACGAAAACAAAAATGAAACACAAAAAATAGGCAACATATCTTGTGCCCAAATTTTTCTGGAAAATAAAACACTAAACACATTCACGCTCGCCAGCGCGGCCGTCCAAAGCCAAACTTTTCGCGACTCTGTCGATTCTCGATGTAAAAAGCCGAACCCAAATAAAAAGAGCAATGAGATCGCCGCTAAACTTCGAACGGCCATCGTGAGCGACTCCGGTGTATCTAAATGAAAGAGTCGCGCAAGCCCAATAAAAATCCAAATACTTAACCCGGGATTCCTTAATTGCACTCCCGAGGGCATGCCCACCCATGGAAAGGGCTCAGTGGCTCCCGCAACTTGGCTTTGATGAAACATAAAGGATTCATCATATTTGTATTCCATATCAGACACCCAAACTAGTCGCAGCACGATCCCACACAAAAGCGGGATCATCCACAAATAGGGTTTTAGGTGTAGCCATCCAGACTTTGGTGCGGAGGTAGATTTCATCTTGGCGTAAGATTTTCAAAATAAGCGATAGATGTCAAATAGTGCCATTTGCTGAAATTTTGTAATCCGTGCATACTCATTAAAAATGAAAGAATCTTCCTTTTCAGCAAAATTCTTTAACGCGCAAAATTGGCCGTGGTGGATTGCAATTTTCATTCATGCGCTGGCGGCAACTTTGTCGATTGGATACCACCATGTCGATGAAAACTATCAAATTTTAGACTTTGCCAGCGTTCTGGCTGGTTACAATCCCCGGCACATTGATTTAAAATGGGAGTTTGCGGCCCAAATTCGTCCCCTCTTTCAGCCCTATTTACATGCGCTGCTCATTCGGTGTGCGCTATTACTGCAATCGTGGCACATCTGTTACTACAATCCTTTCACTTTGGCTTGGATCACGCGGGAATTATACTCTTTCGCAAACTTGTTTTCACTTTATTGTCTCATCCAAAGTTATAAACAATGGGCACTTACTGGGCGGTCAAAGGAGGCGCCAGATGAGTCTCTAACGGATTTTCCATTTAACGATCGCCGAATCGGGTGGATCGT
>CAIMNF010000521.1 GCA_903842755.1 Oligoflexia bacterium | reverse complement strand
GCGTGATTTCGGTCGAAAGAAGTTAAGAAGCGTTCATGAAGAGAGTAGAAAGTCGGGTCCCCGGCGCTTACACCAGAATCCGACTCGACGAATATTTAGCTGAATGGCTGCCCTTTGCCTTGCAAGAGCATTTCTCGCGAACGCAGATTAGGGCACTGATTTCTTCGGGATCGGTTTATGTGAATCGGCATCGGAATCAAACCGCCTCCGCACCGGTTTATGCGGGTTCATTTATTGAGGTTTATTTTAACCCCGACAAAATGAACCGACCCAAAAAAATAGATCCCCAAATCCGGCTCAAAACAGACGAAATCCTATTTGAAGACGAATGGCTCATTGTGGTCAATAAACCCTGTGGGCTTCCCACTCAACCCACATTGGATCCGTTGCGCCCCAATTTATTTGAACTGGTAAAAAAGTTTTTGGAAGACCGTGACCGTTTAGCTCAGCCTTATGTGGGGCTTCATCATCGGCTCGATAAGGATACCTCTGGAATGGTGTTGTTTACTAAAAAAGAGGCGATTAATGCAGGAATCGCAGAGCTTTTTAGCCAACGAAAAATTTCAAAAACGTATCATTGCCTGGTGTGGAAATCGCCGTCTGCCCCCACATTAGGAGCTAAGCATCGATTTGAAATTAAAAATTATCTCGGAAAAATTAGCCCAAAAGGTGCACATTCAAAATATGGAGAGGTAAAGGCCGGTGGGGATTTTGCGCACACGGAATTCCAAGTGCTGGACCACTTTCGAGACTGCGATTGGTTAGAAGCGAAACCGCAGACCGGTCGAACTCATCAAATTCGCGTCCATTGCGCGGAATATGGAATTCCGATTTTGGGTGATCCAACGTATTTTCCTCAGGGACTTGCTCCATTCATCGTCGTTCCCCGGTTAATGCTTCACGCGCATCAGCTCGATTTTATTCATCCAAAAACTCTGCAACCCATCCACCTCGAAAGTCCTTTG
This sequence comes from Oligoflexia bacterium, assembly GCA_903842755.1. GTDB lineage: Bacteria > Bdellovibrionota > UBA1018 > UBA1018 > CAIMNF01 > CAIMNF01. The sequence goes on along the minus strand of CAIMNF010000521.1, from coordinate 9,780 downwards.
CCGCAAGATTTTGTGCATACTTTGGGGTCACTTAAAAAATAAAAGCGCTCGGGCTTAGTCGTGCTCGGCGGTCGCCGCGCTTTCGGTTTCGGATTCGGCTAAAGTGGCTAACAAAAAAACAAGGTCTTTTCGGCTCAATTGCGGTGGAAGTTTGTCCCGAACACTGGGCGTTTTGTCTAGCTTTGCCCACGTATGAAACCATTTGAGCAAGTTGATGCCCTCTCTGATTTGGACAAGGATACTATCGCCCGGTTTTATTCCGCGTGGGGCTTGGCCTTTGATGATCATGTATCCAAATATTGCTTCGATTTGATTCGGATCGCCTCCCGGTGCGCATGACCCTTTTAGTTTTCCCTTGGCCGCTTTTTGAACTTGATCACAAAAGAGAGGGAAGCCGGACATGGCTTCGGAAAACTGAATGATTCCATCACGATTGGCATCCAGCCGATTAAAAAGATTCTCAAAGTATTCCGGAAAAAGAACTAAATTTTGAAGGTCTTCTAAGGTAAAAGTTGAGCTTTCCGTAATGTCTGGTCTGACAGTGACCAAAACCGATTTGGTGAATGCTTCGCGCTCATCCGGCTTGAGTTGGTTTACGAGCGAAGTCATTTGTGGCAAGGACTCGCCGTAGGCCGCTTGAAAGTGAGCGGGATCAAAGAAATAAGGGACGAGACACGTTCCGGGAAATTCCTTGACCTCCTTCCAACCGCGATGCGGGAAACAGGCTTCGGCAAGCGATTGTCGAATATTTTGAAAAATGATTTGCGCGCCGATGGTCATACTTAAAAAATCAGTTGTTTCATCCAAATCGTAATATTCGTCCCCATTGCCGGTGGTGGTGAATACATTGACTGTAAGGAGTCGCTCTTTTGCAACCTGAAGTGGCGTTTTTGTCCCAAAGACGATGTCTAAATCTCGTAGTAAATCGTCGGCATCTTCCAGGAGATCAGCCGTATCGTTCAGGGTCAGTCGGGGACCTTGGAGTGCACCGGGGTCAGACTCTAGCTGATAGGCCGGGAAGATGACCGCCAAAGTGTCGTAACAAAGGGCACGAATGGCCAGGTCAAAAAATCCAAACCGCGTAAGTGATTGACCGAGCTTGGGTTGATAAAGGATATGCGTCTTTGGTTTTAATTGCGGTGTATATTCCATCACCATTTTTTGCAGGAGCGGGTCCGTCAGCGTTTGCCTTAAAACTTTGCGCTCGATCAACTGATTTTCTCGGTCCGAATCGGTGTAAACTCGCTCGATGTCCTGGAGTTGCCCTAAAAATCTGTGGGTAATGCCCTTAATTAGCGAAAGCTGTTCCGGGGCGATTCTACCGCCCAACCGCGACGGCTTATTGCCTTTCTGCCCCTGGAGTACCCGGTAGTCAAAACCAATGAGAAATTCCTCAAGATGCCGAGGCTCTAGCGATAAACCGAATTTTGGAGCCATTAACAAGATAAAGTCGCGAAGGGCGGTCACGTCGATTCCCGGAAGGGAAGCTTGTTTTTGAAAATCAATTAACGCCTGGATTCCTTGGTCTGCGAGTTCGATCGTGTCCGAATTAAAACCGATGAGGGGTTTCTTTTTTAGAAGCGGATCAATTCGTTGCAAGTAAAGCGCAGCCGCTTGCGCCATAAGACTATAGTCTTGTGGAAGTAGCTCTGTTGGATCCGTCGTGAGAAGTAAACCCTTTAGCAGAGAAATGTTTTTTGCGTTTAAATCGAACGGCAAAGCCGGCATCTCTAGGTGCTGATAAATCGGCAGTAAAAGTTCGGTCACTTTATTCAAATCCGCTTCAAAAAATGGATGTTCTTTTAGCTGTTCGGAAAGATGGTTCATTTGAAGCTCTAACGGCTCTGAAGTTCTAAATGGCGCAAGAAGGGTGATCAACGTATTCACATCGGAATGGGTAAATGCAAGGGGATCATTATGAAACAGCAGGGCTTTAAACGCGACGCCATTCTTAATCCACAGAGTAAAATTTTCCCACGGGAGGTCCATCTGAATCGCGAGGATTCCGAAGACCGTTTTGAGGTTGTCCACACTTTGAATCAACGTCTCCGCGCTTATTTGAGCAGGATACGGTGCTTGGGCCAGAGCGTCTCCTACTCTTCCGATCTTCTCTGAAAGGGATGGATGATCAACCGGGTACCAGGCCGAATACAAATTGGTCGCCTTCTGGATCATTTGTTGAAAATCCGAGACGGGCATTTGATCCTCTGTTTTTCCGATGGTTAAGGCTCGCAGCTGGACGACTAAATCAAACCCAGTTTGAATCAATTGATTTTTTTTCGAATCAGAAATGAGTGGAGCAAGGCTAGCGCTGAAGGTTTTAAAATCGCGTATCGATACTCCCGACGAAAATGGACTGATCGATAATGTTGCTTCTTGGAGCAATGATTGAATATGTTCGGATAGGGAAAGGACTGTTTTACGTTCAAGGGGAGCTCCATCTGCTTTTTGAATATCTTCTGCAATAGAACCGGCTATTTTTAAGAAAGTACTCGAACTAAAAATTTCATTAATGGCTAAAGTTCCCTGAGTTGCAGGAAAAAGAAGCGCGCTCCCCAGCAGGGACTCTGCCCAAAAGGTGCTGATCGTTGCAATTGCATCGTGAGTATAGAGTTTAGGATTGGCCCGGAGTGCTTTTAGGACTTCCGTGATTTGCGTAACGGCTCGCTGTTGCTCGTCCGAACTCGATTCGATGGTTAAGCTCAGTCCTTGCAACAGGTCTTTGTAATCGGCCGAAAAACTAACGGCATTATAAATGTTGGCAAGCGAATCCAAGATCGGTTCCCATTTGTCTTGTTCAATAATGCCGTCATTTCCCCCAACCAACAGCAACTTAAAATATTGAATGAGCGGCATCAGTTCTCGAAGGGCAGTAATCGCGGTAGGCGAGGAGCTTTGCGTGTAAACTTCAAACTCAGTTAAGAACGAACTGAGGTCTCCCCAAAGAATGGGCTGCTGCGTTTCTTGAAAGACTGCTGTGAGCGCCTTGACAAAACTCTTAAGAGCTAGGGCACTCTTTTGCTTTTCATCGCTGGTCGCCGTTTTCGGACTGAGCAAGGTATGAATATGCGGTGCGAGGGGTAAAAACATGGTTTTAAAGGAAGCCAACAAGGAGCGGAGCTGGTTAATTTCGTCTTGAGTCAGGCGATCATTACTCCCGCCAAGTAAAGAAATTTTTAATCGAAATACCGAGTCAAAAAAGCTAGGTTTTATGGCTCGACTTGAATCTAAATAACGATTCGCAAATTGAAGGAGTTCCGCTTGCGTATAGAATCCCGGAGTTGCTCCTTGCGTATGATGGGAAAAAGTGTCTAAGGCCTTATCGAGGCAGTTAAAGCCGCTTCGAATTTCGTTTTGATCGTGTTCGCTATTGGTGTAATTCCCAGAAAATAAGTTTTGCATTTGTGCCGAAAGTGGAGTGAGGCACGAAAGGTCTAATGCGGACGTATTAAATGATTTTTGCCCTTTCGGTGGCTCGCGCAACCAGGCACACGAGGACAAACTGAAGATCATCCATGCCAAAAGGTTCCATACCAACAGATTCCATTTAAAACCCATAAAATACTCCAATTCGAATACGGTCCAAGGCTTTAAGGTCCGCAATAAATTCTGCACCCCCCTCAGGGGAAGCGCCTAAATTCGAGTGCAGGAGGTCCCCGCCTAACAACAAGCTCCAGTGGGATTTGATTTTGTAGGAGAGATCTAGTGCAATCCAATCCCCTTGGATGGAATAGTCGTGAATGTACTTAAAAAAGAGACCCAAATTCGGGAATATTACGGGGAGGGGCGATCCTTCCAATTTAAATAAAGAGGCGTTTCGATAAAAAAGATGCGTACTAAAGATCGATTGGCCCGGGGTTGCGTATGGTCCGACATCTTGGCCCACTCCGCCCGTGATCCACAATTGACTGAGCGTAAACTTAAGACTTGCGAGTTCAAAGCTAAGCCAAGGCGAGGTGTTGGAAGAAGTGCTGATGGGCGTGAACGTGTAATCATCCGGATACGATTCGGCAGTGGGCTCATCAATGAGTTCGCTCAGGCCCACTTTTACCTGCGGAGTAATGTCGTAGCTTAGGTCGGCTCCATAAATGTGGTGTTGGACCAATCGCGGATGGATATCGACCACCACTTGGTCCAGGGGAGTAGAAAGCGAAGCTTGCAGGGCAAGGGGGAAGTAAGAGAGAGGAAGATACCCATATAAAATTCTGCCGAAAAGAGGCACATTTGGTTTCGTTTCCATCATCAAGGTAAAGCTTGGGCGGAAAAGGATTTGGTTTAAGGGTTGAATATCTAAGTTGTATCCAAGCGGCGTTGCATGATTCAGGATGGTGATCGTTTGTGGCGTTGAAATGATGGATTGCGGATCGACATTTTGGAATTGATTGTGGTCCAGCACCACGTTGGGCCCCGTTTCAGGAAGCGCCAGATAGGATGCAAATGCGCGATAGGTAAAATGCGGCGATTCTGCATAGGCGAACACACCGGTCAGGCCTTGTGAACGTGGCCTCAGTCTATCCCACGCATCCAAGGGTTGAATATTTCCAAGTCCCCACATTTCGTCGAGGGTGTTCCACGTCACGTTCCTTCGGCCAAAAGAAAATTTTAATAGGGACGAGCTGCTTTGGTCTTGATCGCCGTAGTAGGCGTTTTGAGAAGTAAAGCCGTTTGCTTTGGGGTTTCGAAGTCCGATGCGTGCGTCCAGGTCTACATTCCACTCTGTGCCGTCACTTGCAGAAAAGTATTTTCCACTGAGGTCGAGCAGTGGGAACCACGAAGGGTCCAGGACCGTACGGTAAAACTGGTTTTCAACCCCGACTTGAACGTCCGGTGTAGAATTCGCTTCCGCAAAACTTGCGCGGAATATGCTCCAAAAAAAGAGTATGGCGAGCTTAAATTTTAACTTGGCGGTCCCTCTATCCCTCATTGACGCAAAGAGTAACCATAGATTGACATCGAAGTCAAAATCCAGTGAGATAGCAGTAAAAGTAGGGACAGTGGAAATGCTTAAATTATCAGAACAAGTGTTAGATGAAGTTGCGGGATTAAGTCCGACTGCTTTAATTTGTGTGGGAGGTGGCTATGGGCGCGAAGAAGTAAAAACTTTATTTTTTAAGCAAAAAAAGCCATTATCGCACCAATCTATTCTTAACCCAAAACAGTTAGCTCAGCTACTGATTGCGCCTCAATTTCCGGCAGATGCACTGTTATCCGTTGGCGCGCGGATTGAGTTGATTCGGCGATTATTCAGTCAAGATGCTGTGCGTCAAGTTTTGCCAATCATGAGCTCTCAACGTCAGCGACCTCATTTTTTTGAAAATGTCGACTATTCGCTCCAGTCCGGGCGGCGTTTTTTCGCGCATGCGGAAGAAGCCGAGGTCATTCAATCTCGGTTAGGAGAAATCGCAGGGGTCAACGAAAAGCGAGACGAGTTTTTTTTGTTAAATCGATTTTGGGAAAAAGTACTCCTGGATCGTAGTCTGTTAGACGAAGCTCGGCTTTTTGAACTAGCCGCACAAGTAAACAGGGAGCAGGTACAACTGGCGCTCCCGTTTCAGCGAATCTATCGGATGGAGCATTTTATTCTTCCCCCTCGGTTAAATTACTTTTGGGCTGAGCTTTCCGGAAAAATAGAGGTCTTGCCGCTCCATCCACCGGAACTTTCGCCCCGTTTGATCCTAGAAAAGGTACAGTGCCATTCCCTGGAAGACGCTGCTTTTTATCTGTTCGACGAGATTGAAAAATCTTTGAAATCCCCTGGTTCAATCGAGCACGCTTTGGTCATTCAAGATATCCCCGTCGTTCGTCGAACGGTCAATCGGATTGCGAAAATGCGCGGACTGAGTTTTTTCGATCCCCGGGATCCGATGTTCCTTACTTTAAGTGAATCGGTAAAAAGTGATCTTCTTGAGTTCGAAATGGTCGCTAAAAATTTTTCCGCATTAGAGGTCGGGCAATGGCTTGGAAATCATTTTGAACTGAAACAGGAGGCCGGATATTGGCGAGGTCTCATTCAAGAGCGTGGGGTTCAGCAGGGGTTAAGCGCGTACGCTGGACTTGGGCGGAGCCCTAAAAATCATTCACTTTTCGAAGTGTTAAGTGAAGTCGATCAACGATGGCCTAAGCGCGCAACGTTGGAGGATTTAAAGCCTCTCGTTTTGAGTCGAAGTACAAATCATCCATTTTGGGAATTATTTTTTGAGGATTGGATTAGAGATTTTAGGCAAGTAGGCATCCATTCTTTAAAGCGACCGCTTAGGTATTGGCTTGAACAATTAAAGGAAAAATTAAAAACCGCTCGTCCACCTTCGGATTCTTGGCGCGTAAAAAACGGACTGCATTTATTTCGAGTCGATCAGGCGGTCAATTTAAAAGTCCAGCCCGAAAAAATGAAACTGCATTTTTTTGGAGTAGACTCCCGTTTTTTCGAGGCCAAAGAGTGGACCAACGATTGGTTCACCCAAAAAGAGGTCGAGGTACTTTCTGGCGAGTTTGGTTTAGTTTCCCAAAAAGAATTGCAAAAGGAAAAGGAACGATCATTTCTTGGTTGGGTGGAAGCCAGTCAAGGCGCTCCCGCCCGACTTTGGTCCTATCATTATAACGAAGCCGGAACGGAAACAGACTCGTTAGATTTGGCCCTTTCGGAATTAAATGGTCTCGAGGTGTTGGAGCTCCCGGAGCAAGGAGCGCATCCTCAATTTTCTGCGTCGTGGACTCTGCAGGAGGCTAAAGTGACAGAAGCTTTACTTTTACCCGATGCTCTAAAATCAGATCACCGCTATTCAATGAGTTTTCTAGATGATTATAGTGAGTGCCCTTTTGTTGCTTATGCATCGCATGTTTTACGAGCCTACGACGAGCGTGAAGCCGATTATGAACTGAAAGGGGATAGCTTCGGACAGTTAATTCACTTGGCACTCGAAAAACTCATTCGAAATAACCTTTCTCCGGAAGCGGCTTTTGAAGAAGCTTGGAAAGAATCTATCAAACGCGGCTGGTTCTTTAGTGAGCGCATTTTGGCTTCGATCCGAAATAAATGTGTTTCAATTTTGGCTGAGTTTATGGTTCAAGAACTTGCCTACCGCGCACGGGCGAAAACGGAGACTCTTGCCATGGAGGAAGATTTAAAATTGGAGCTCAATGTGGGCGACTTCGTTTTTTCAGGTCGCGCAGATCGAATTGATCAGCATCCGGAAGGGCTGATTGTGATTGATTATAAAACACAGTCGCAGCTAACTCCTGGTCAGGATATTTTAGAAAAAGGAAAAAGTGTTCAATTGGCCCTTTATGGATTGGCACTCAAAGAGCGTTTCAATCAAGAAGTGGTTGGCGCCCAATACATTAAGTTAAGTCAAAAGGAAGTGAATCGAAACCAAGGGATTTTATTTAAGAAATGGAATGGCGCCAAAGTGGACCATGCCATTACGGCTGCAAGTCCACGCAATCGAGCCGTGATCGACCTCGAGCCCGACCAGGTGTGGGAGCAGCTGCGCATCAAAGTAATCGAAAAGGTGAACCAGTTAAAGACTGCGGATTTTTCGCCCACTCCTGTTGATCCAAAGGATTGTACTTCTTGTCGCTACCAATTGAGCTGTGGATGGCTTCGTCGGAGTCAATTTGGTGACGCCTCCGGATGAGTAGGACGTTTTTTTAAGAAAATCCCTTATTCCGTCAAAACGTCGTGATAGGCTGATAAAGGGAGTCTGTGATGCTTCGAACGCTTCGATCCAAAGTTCTAGCGATTCTTTCACTGCTGATGTTGGTCAGCCTTGGGGGAGTAGGGGTTAGTTTTTGGATTACCCAACAAGTCAATTCGAAGTTAGAGGAAATCAACCACCGAGCCGTTCCGATGCAGCGAGAGCTTGCGCAGCTGACCTCAGACAGTGAGCTGTTGCGCCGTGAAATGGAACATAGCCTAGGTTTTACGCATTGGCGAGACCCGCGGTGGAAGCCAAGACGTGTGCCGGTATGGGCGCTAGAAATTCATCGGTCTACATTAGAACGCTTTAAGGCAGAATACTTTAATTCGAATTTGTGGCAAGAGTGGTACACCCGCTTAAATCGGATGGATGAAAAACTAGGACAATTAGCCGAGGTCTTGTTTTTAAAAATCCAAGAGCAAAACTTTGATGGAGCTTCTGAACTTTACCCTGAATGGATGAGTTTGATTGACATGATCCAAAAGGAAGGCGAATGGGCAAAGCGAGAAATGGATCGAGAAACCCGCAACTCATTTCAGCTTGCGCAAAACAGCGTTAAAAGTTTAAGAACCGCACTTCAGATTTTGTTAATGGTCGTGATTGGGGTTTCGTTACTTATTCTTTGGATGGGAGAAAGAGCCTTACGTCCGATTGGTCATTTGCGGAAAATTGTACAACACATTACCGAACGCGGTTCACTCACGCAGGATGATCGCGCGGATTTGCCCGAATTTTCAATTTCCCAACAGGATGAGGTCAGCGATCTGGCCCGAGAGTTTCACCAAATGGCAACGTCTCTTTTGGAGCGAGAAAAGACCGTTCACCACCAAAAGGGTCGCCTTGAAGATCAAAATCGACTTTTAATGCAAATGGGTGCTTTAAATCAAAGCATTCTTAAAAGTATTCCTTCCCTTTTATTGGTCTGTGATCGCGAGGGCTGCATCACTCAATGTAACCAAAAAATGGTCGAACGCCTGGGCGCATTCAAGGAAGAAGACGTTGTGGGTAAAAATGTGCTCCAATTTCCAATGTTAGAACGATTTTTTTTGGACGATGATGATCAGGCAAAAGTGAAGAAAATTGAACCGACCCATTTTTTGTCAGAAGGGCAATCGCAGGCGGGCGTATTTGCAGGGAGCTTGTTCCCCCTTTGGGTTGAATCCGATCATCCGAGTGGTAGAATTTTATTGTTGGACGATATGACCGAATCGCTTGAGCTTCAAAAAAGGCTCCAACAAGCAGAACATTTGGCTGCTGTCGGTAGAATGTCTGCGCAGGTAGCTCATGAAGTGGGAAACCCACTGCATTCGATTGGGTTGGAAGCCGAACTCGCGTTAGATTTATTATCCCAACCCGAAGTAAAAAACGCCCAAGTGATTTCCTTGCGCCATTCGATCCAGACCATTTTAGCGAGCGTCGAACGGCTCCAAAAAATTATTCAAAACTATTTAAGACTATCGAAGCTTTCACCGGATCGATCGGTTACGGTCGATTTCAAAGCAGTGATTGAAAGAGTGTTGGCCACATACGCGAACTCCTGCGAAGATCAGGGTGTAAAAGTAAATTGGCGGTTTGAAGGAAGTGCGATTGTTAAGGGAGACCCTGATTTATTAGAATATGCGCTAGGAAATTTGATGCGAAACTCTTTACAGGCGTTGGAAGTAAGGACCAAGGGTAAAGGGCGAATCGATCTTGAAATGAAAGCCAAAAACGCCACCCAACTTCAGCTGTTTTTTTCGGATAATGGCCCCGGCCTTCCTGCAGAAGTTCAAACCAATTTATTTAAACCTTTTTTTACAACAAAGGCGCAAGGAACTGGCCTTGGCCTTTCGTTTGTAAAAAAAGTTTTTGAAGATATGGGTGGAACGTTTTCGTTAGGAGATAGTCAGGTGAATATCGGAACTGTTTTTATTGGGACACTCCCTTTAGATCTACCGGTCATCTGTGAAAAGGAGTTCAACGCATGAGCGACTCGCGGTTTAACATTTTATTAGTCGATGATGATCCAAGCTCGCTTGAGTCAACCCAACGTATTCTTGAGCATGCCCAATTCGCTGTTACCGTGGCTGGATCAGGACAACTT
>CAIMNF010000520.1 GCA_903842755.1 Oligoflexia bacterium | reverse complement strand
CTTTCCACCGCCACCAATCTTCATCGGTTGCGGGTTTGTCGCCGGTAAAAGACTTTTCTAACACCCGAAAACGAAGGCCCGCGGCCGATTTTTTTAACTTAATTTGGTACTGATCCGGCCCCGTAAGAATGTCTTCGTCCAATTCGGGTTTGCTCAGAAACTTCGATAAGCCATTTACTCTTAAATCTTCTACGAAATCTTCCGGGGAATGTTTCAACGTAAATTCAAACCGAAAATATTTGGGGTCATAGGGGATTCTCATTTGATCACTATAGGCGAACGCGCAGTGACGGGCAGGTCGTGAGGAGGGCAGAAGCGGGGCGCATTCAAGAGTACCTAAGTTCTCCATCAACTCTTCCGGAAAACAAAAGCGAATAAAACGATCCCGCATTTCTTTCAGCTTATCGACGTGGTTTTGTTCTTTTGCTTCTCGTTTATAGAGCAAATGTTCATAGTTTCGAACAAAACGTCCGATGGGCCCCGCGTACTGCTTGCAGCTTCCAAAGCCTGGTGTCAGGGCTCTTTTTAGGTCTTCCGCATTTAAAATCCACAGGGGTTCGGGATCAGGGAGGGGGTTGCCCTTTAAGTCGGGGTAATCCGCACTATAAAGCCGCCCGTCCGGCGTTAACGTAAAGTGGTAAAGCTTACCGCCAAAAAAAGCCTCCGAAACGCGACCGTTTTTGAATTCTAAGGTAGAAAAGGGCGCTTGTTTGAGCCACTCCTTGAGAAGGGACACTTCGCTTGTCTGAAGAAAGGCGGCCCACGCCGTTTTTGAAAAGCCATCGGGAATCACCCGCCCAACAAGGGTATCTGTTTTAAAAAGGAATGAGGCCTGGTTTAAGTGGCCTTGGGTATAATGGCGTTCTTCGAGAACCCCACTTCGGCCAAACCGAATCTCTTTGCCCTCTCGCCGGGAGTTCTTCACTCCCGCAATTCGAATAAGCTCGCCTTGATTCGAGTATTGAAACAGTAATCCTTGGTACAGACCATCTTGGTCTTTGCACCCTACCCAAAGCGGTTTTCCAGAATCCGGAGAATAAAAACGTTCCGATTTTGACGGACAGTCGGGCAAGTCGAATTTTGCTTCGGCGTAAGGGAACATGAACAAGCTTTGTGTAAGAATCAGAATTTTGACGGTGAATTTCGACAAAAACATTTTAAAATAAATAGAGCGCATGAGGTTCATTTTGACTCGGGTCTTAACCTATGAAAAGATAAAATTGTAGGCCAACGTCTATGGAGGGACCGGGCATGAATCAAGAAGTAAGTGATTTAAAGCGAAAGCCAGATCAAAAAGAATTTGAAGCTCAACAAAAGATCTGGGTCAAAGAGCAGGAAATTAACGCGCTTAAAGTTCAAAATAGGCACCTCATTGCAAAGCTTGAAGAAGCGGAACAAGGTGCGAAGCCTAATCAAATCAATACCCAATTAATTGCAGAACAAATTTCTTCCGAAATAAAATCTATTTTGAGACCTGCGATTGCCGAGACCCAAAAGCAAAATACGCTCGTCCAGGCACAAATGGAGAAGTCCCTTACGCAAGCCTTCGAGATGATGCAAAATACTTTACGCGGAGTTTATCAACAAAGCCAGCGTTCGCAAGAGGCGGTTGATTCACTGACCGAGCATTCACGGGACCTTGAGGCGAGAAATGTTGAAGTCCGAAAGAATGATCAGATTTTTTACCAAGAAAAGATTTTTTCGCTCTTGGTGACCTTCTTTGAGCGCGTAGAGCGACAACTGGATCAGCGGCTAGGGGTTCTTTCGTCCATCGAGCACATGATTACCAAACAAAATGAAATGCTGACGGATGTGGAAGCGGTGAGAGGAATTTCACTTTCGACTCAAAAAATCACCGAAGCGAATCGAGGAGAAGTGGCTCGAATTGAAAAGTCTTTTGCCGAAACGACCCAAAAATTTATCGAGGTAGAAGTTCAAGCACGAAATATTGAAGAAATGATTCGGGACGCGTATCAACAGATCCAAAATCATCGGGCTGAATTTAAGCTAGTGAAGGGCGAGATCCGTGCGATGATTGAACACACGGCCAAGCTCAATGAGAAAATTACTATTTTTGACGACCGAATGAGTGAGACCGTAAAAAACATTCAGGAGCAATCGAAGGCGCAAGATCGCATTCGCGAAGAGCTAAAAGTGATTGAGGCAAATGATACGTTAGAGAATCTCATCGATGTAAAGACCGAAGATATTAACGCGATTCAAAATGTCATTAACTCGGGAACCGACACTCCTCTGGAAGGTAAAGGTACGGGCGAAGAAGATAAAGAAGATTTGGTCATGATTTTAGAGTTACTGAAGGCCCAAAAGAACGACTTGAAAAAAGTAGCCAACGAGGCGGAAACTTATTTGAAAGATTACCGTGAGCAAATCAAAGGTACCGAGCCGCGCGCGCAGCCTGAGGTTCGCGAATGAGTGAAAAGCCCCCTAGGCCAATGGCTCCAAAACCGGCTTCGGGTCCCCAACGAAGGCCTGGCCTTGCGCCCGGACCGGGAGGCGGAGCACTTGGAGGAGCCAAACTTGGGCCGCAACGAGGAGTACCGGGTGGGATCAAGCGCGGGAATGAGTCCGCAGGCCCAGGCGGAGCACCGTTCTCGCAGGTGGACCCGCAGGGAAGCGGCGTTCGACCTCCCTTTTGGAAACGTAAGTATCTGGTTTACCCCAAGTTTCAATTGACCCTGATCTTTCTCAACTCTGCCGTGACCTTTATTATGTTTAGCTTCGTTGCGTTTCAAGTGGTTCGCAGCCATGTTTACCTCGAAAATCTGGTGCGAAGCACTCGCTTGCCCGCTCAAAACCTTTTTACCCAAATGCTCAGCATGCAGCTCCGCAACTTGCTGATTAATTTGGCCATTGCTTTGGTGTTAAGTATCGGAGTGACCGGTTTTTCCACGTTAATTTTGTCGAACCGAGTCGCAGGTCCCGTCGTTCGCTTAAGGAATTTTTTCAAGTCGATCTCAAGCAACGGAGAATTTCCCGCTTCCGTTAATTTCAGAAAAGGGGATTTTTTTGAAGATTTGCCCCCCTTGATTAATCAAGCCTTTACGGCAGTAAAAAAGAAATGGCATCGCTAAAACGAATTGGACGTGTGACTTCGGTTCCAATGTTAATAGCTGCTCTCGTGTGCGTTTCTGGATGCACCGAAATTAGAGCCGTCATTTCCGTTTTCGGTAGTGGCGGGGGATTTAGCATGTCCGCATTCGAAATTGATGAAATGATGTCGGGCAATCAACTCACGTGCTCGGTCATGGGTGATCGAACGGTGCGGTGTTTGGGCTCGGGCGCAAGGGGAAACTTGGGGCGCTTTCAGGGGCTGCCGGTGAACAGTCTTAAAGAAGTAAAACAAATTGCAATGGGACGCGGCTTTTCGTGTGCCATCGTGGGCGAAAAGAACGAAGTTTTTTGTTTTGGGAGAAATGATCGCGGGCAACTTGGGAATCTTAGCGCCGCGGCAAGTGTCGATCCACTCCCCGTCCTGGATGCAGATAATGGCAACGCTCAACTCTTAGATGCAAAGCAAATTACGGCTGGCGAGAGTCACGCCTGCGCACTCCTAAAAAGTGGGAAAGCCGTTTGTTGGGGCGATAATACGTTTGGACAAATCGGAAACCCTTCCCTCCAAGGGGTAGGTTTGAAAACGGTCTTGGACAATGAGCGAAGCTTAAAACCATTTTCTGGAATTCAAGAAATTGTAGCCGGAGCCAACAGTACGTGTGTAATTGCGAAAGAAGCCAGAGAAGCATTTTGCTTTGGTGAGCGGTTTGGCTCCACACGTAAGCTGAATTGGGTTCCCGAGGGCATCGAGATGTCGGGTGCCATCGGAAATTTGTCACAGATTAAAGCCATCGGAGTCGGCCGAGGATTTGCTTGTGCCTTGGGAAAATCGTCTCAGGTGTATTGTTGGGGAATCAACGATATGGGGCAACTCGGTTCGCAAACGAACGGAGCTGGCACAACCAAAGCTAACTTAGTGGAAGTGAGCTACCCGGTCGAAACGGCTTTGACCAAAATTGATGCTCTTGCAGTGGGCGACAAACATGCCTGTGCCTTACATCGGGATGAAAAAACAGTCTATTGTTGGGGCGATAATCGGTTTGGCCAACTCGGAAACACGTCCATCCGGGGGCTGCCGGAGCAAGTGGCCCTAGGTTCAAATAATCTTACTCTAAAAGGGGTGCGCGATCTTGCGGCAGGTACGGATCGGACCTGTATTATTTCGTCTCGCGATGAAGTTTTTTGTTGGGGCAACGGAGCAGATGGCATTTTGGGTAGTGAAAAAGTGATCTCTCCTTATCCAGTTCGCGTGTTGGATGTCAATGGCGAGCTCTTAGGGGGAATTTCTAAAATTGCAATTGGGAGTGATCACACCTGCGCAATTGACTTGAATCAAAAGCTGTTTTGCTTTGGCTTAAATCAGTTTGGCCAACTGGGGAGCAGAAACGTAGCAGGACAAGTCTTAAATCGGCTCCTTAAACCCGTAAACAAGGTGACTTCCCTTGATGTTTTTGGAAGCAGGACCTGTTTGGTTCACGGCGAAAATCAAGAAGTCGCCTGCTTCGGCGAAAAAGAGATCGATAACATTAATCAAAAAAATGAAATCAATAGTTTTACAATTGAGGATGTGAAGCGGGACATCGCTCCCTATAAGGGAGCGGTTGCGGTTGTGGTTGGTAAAAGTCATCTTTGCGTAGTCAATTCGGAGCAGCATGTGGATTGCATGGGAGACGGAGCAAAAGGGCAGTTAGGAATTGGCGAAAATGTCACGGCAAAATTTGGGGAAGTAATCGATGAACATAAAAAGCCATTGACCGACATTTGGCAAATGCGCTCGAACGGCGATTTTAATTGTGCACTGAAACAAGAAAGTGGGTCTATTGCGTGTTGGGGAGATTGGAAGGGGGATCACTGGCTTTATTCAAAAATTATCCCTTATTCGAACAAACCTTCCGCAGATTTTATACAGGTGACCCTGAATGATTATCAAGTATGCGGAGTGCACGGAGCCGACCGTTCCGCTTACTGCACCAGTAACTTTAATGGTAAATTAGATTCTTTGAACTTAGAGCCATTGACCGATCAAGAGGGTCATCCTTTAAAGAAAATTCTGCTGATTGCGCGCGGAAAAGAGCATTTCTGTGCCTTAGATGAAGAGGGGAAAGTCTATTGTTGGGGCTCTAACGAATTCGGTCAATTGGGAGTCAAAGGGCTAAAAGACGCGGCTAAACCGGTAAAAGTAAATTTTAAGAACGAAGCGCTAAGAAAAATATCGCGGATTAGCGCGGGCGATCATTATACGTGCGTGAGTACCTTGGAAGAAGCCTCCTTGTTTTGCTTTGGGCAGCAATTTTTTGGTGCTGCAAATTCGTTTGATCCTATAGAATACCCTCTATGATGAATCGTGGGGTCATGTCCCCTCTTTTGTTACCTTTGATTGGCGTTTTTTATTCGATAGGGCTGTGGCGATACAGCATTCCATTAACGGGAGATCAGAAAACTTACCTTTCGATTGCGATGGAAATGCGCAAAGCCCACGAGTGGATTATTCCGACCCTTTTTCATGAGCCAAACTTTCTAAAGCCGCCGTTTGAATACTGGATGACCATCCTGGGCTGGAATCTCTTTGGGTTTAACAATTTTGGGGCCTTCTTTCCTTCGGTATTGGCGTTGCTTGGTACTGCGCTCGTGGCTCAGAAAATTTTTGAACATTTTTTCAATGAAAAGGGTAACGCAGTTGCACTGTTCTTTTCGGCGACCTTGGGAACGATGACCTACGGAACGACCGCCCAGATGGAAATTTGGATCGTCTTATTTTACTTATTCGCCTGGTATCTCGCATTAAAGCAAAGAACGTATTTGGGGATGACTGTGGTTGGAATCATGGCATGGATTAAGGGGCCTCTCTATCCGGTCCTTTGGGTAGTGAGCGAACTCATGTACCGTTTCCTTCATCGGAACACGAGGAGTCTATTTTCGGCCCAATATCTTTTTTCCCGGCTGTGGGGGATGGGAGTAGGTTTACTGTGGTTTTACTTAGCCGCTCGCACCCATGAAAAGCAAATTTTGGCGGTATTTTTCCAGCAAGAAAACTTTGAAAAGGCGGGAGGTAATCATAGCTCACCTTGGTCGCTTTGGGGCGAGTTTCTCTACACTCTTTTTCCCTGGTTGATTCTTGCAGTCGTAAGCTTTGCGGCTCATTTTCGTAAAGTTCCGTGGATTAAAAAATTGGAAGAACCATTTGGCAAATTTGTCCTTTCGTATAGCGCCCTTCCCGCGTTGTTTTTTACCTTCTTCCCTTATCGCGTAAACACTTACCTTTATTTGCTTACGCCGATGGTTGCGCTGGTGGTCGTTCGGACTTTGGGGAGAAATTTCGAATTTAAAATTTCTCGGTGGGGCAAAGTTTTGGTCGCTGTGCTTGGCGTTGCCTTTTTGGCCGGATTAAGTTTTCTGTACATTCAGAATTGGATTTCAAGCACCCTCTATTTTTCCTGTTTTTTTGCATTTTTGCTTTGGGGTTTTGCGCACTTTTTAGGAACCGGTCTTGGCGTAGGGATAATAAGTTTGATCTTGGTTAATTTGATTCGCCTCAGTGCAATCGAGATCGGAGAAGGAGAGCTTAAGGATCTTCGCACTTTTGTGGAGCACAATCATCCGAGCCGGATTGCCTACTTCGTTCAAAAAAAAGATGTGTGGCATGAGTATGGGTTGATTTCCTCGGCTTTGGGAATAGAGATCGAGACCGTTTTCTCGTTTACGGAGATGAATCAAATCCTAGAAAACAATGGCTTAGTGATCTTGAATGACGAACAGAATCAAGTGGCAAGCTCCGCAACGTGCACAGACTGGCCACGTCTCAAACGGAAAATTAAGGTAAAGGAGCTTCAGGGGCGCTTTGATGAGGCCTCGTTGCGACACTTTCGGCTTTGCCAAAAAACAATGTAAAAATTAGCTGGTTTGGTCCCCTGGTCAATCGACGATCTACAAAGAGGGAATAAAAAAATTTCGACATTATTAATCCGTTCCGCCATAATTTAGAAAGTGCAAAAACAACGTCCGCAGGGAGGATTATCCGTGAAAAATACTTTCGCATTCGTCAAAACTTCAGCAATCGTCAAAACTTTAGTCGTTTTCGTTTTAATTGGATTTTGTTCGGCCGAGGTTTTTGCCCAATCCGCTTACACGCGCTATCCCGTTCACGTTCAGGTCGTTGATCCAGACAAAGCAAAACTAAAGCGATTGGTGAGCGAGTACCCTGAGCTGATTGTCGATCACGTCAGTTCGCTCGGTTATGAAATTTATGGATCGAAAAATTTACTTACGCTCTTAAAAGTGCGGCATTTGAATTTTGTTCCGGTTGTGGTGGAAGTCAGCCAAAAAAATTCGCAAGATTACCCTAGCCCCGAGCAAACGGTCGCGCGCTTGCTTGAGCTTCATGCAAAATACCCAAAGCTGATGACGACGATCGAAATTGGAAAATCTGTCCAACATCGTTCGCTGATGTTTGCACGATTGACGGCAAAGCCCGACGATTCATCTTTACCAGAGTTCAAGTATATTGCCAATATGCACGGAGACGAGATCGTGGGGCGGGAGCTGATGGTAAAGCTGATCGAAGACCTGACCGCTCACTATGGCAGTGATCCGCGAATCACTTCCCTGATGGACCATTACCAAATTTACATTTTGCCTTCGATGAATCCCGACGGCGCTGCCGCGCGGACTCGCTTTAATGCAAACGGTGTAGACTTAAACCGATCTTTTCCTGATTTTACGACACAGGATAACGAAAATACTCCGAATCAACGAGAGCCCGAGATCCAAGCCATCATGAATTTCCAAGCGACCCACCACTTTAAGTTATCCGCCAATTTTCATGGGGGTTCTGAAGTCGTGAATTATCCCTGGGATGCCCAAGAGGCTGCGTTTCCGTTGGATGATTTTGTAAAAAAAATCAGTTTAGATTATGCGGAAAAAGTCCCTTATATTTATCAGTCTACGCAATTTGAGCACGGAATTACCAATGGCTTTCAGTGGTACCAAGTGTTGGGCGGAATGCAGGATTGGAGCTACCATTACTATAATGACATCCAATTAACCATTGAACTCACCCAAACCAAATGGCCAAGCTTTTCGACTGTCGATCAATCCTACCAATTGAATCGTGATTCGTTGCTTGGACTCATTGAAGAAATGAATCAGCTTTAGTACATTGTTGGGATTCATGCAAATTCAGGGAAACGCGACCATTGCGGTGGTGATTACCACGTATAATAATCCCAAAAGCTTAGAACTGTGTTTAACCACTCTTCTGAACCAAACGCATCCGCATTTTGATGTATTCATTGCGGACGATGGTTCGGGTGATTCGACGCGGGATTTGATTTTAAATTTTAAGAAGAAATCAAATTTCATGATTTATCATTTTTGGCACCCGGACCAAGGCTACCAAAAGGCTAAAATCAATAACACGGTCTTTAAGCAAATCGATCCACAGCGGTACCCTGTGCTGATTTGTATTGATCATGATGTGATTCTGCACCCCCGGTTTGTTGAGGATCATTTTAGGGAGCATGCAAAAGACCAATTCAAGCCCTTGTTGTTTATGGGCCGCAGAGTGGATTTATCGGAGCAGCTCACGGCCCAATTGACGGTCGATAACGTAAACGGATTTACCTCTCGGCTTAGTTTGAAGCTTTTAAAGTCGATTTTAAAAAAAGAAACTAAACACGGTTTGCGATCGCTCCGCATCGATTTGCCTCCGTTTTTTTCCACGCTTTTCAAACGCGACCGAGTTTATGATTTATTGGGTTCCAATTACTCCATTCAGACCCAAGCCCTCCTCGATGTAAACGGCTATAACGAGGATTACCGTTCGTATTGGGGTGAGGATGGCGACCTTTTTGTCAGGGTCAGGAATAGCCGTATTCCCATTCGAGGCAAAATTGGCTATGCAGTCCAGTGGCATTTGTATCATCAGCGACTAGAAGAAACCCAAGCCCATGTGGAACAGTATCAGCGTCTCCTTTTAGATACCCAGTACTGTCGCTGCAAAAATGGAATTACAAAGACCTAATTCGATTTAGATAAAATTTAAAGGGGGAGAGAGTATTGTTTACTCTCTCCCCCTGATCAAATAGCGGTTTGTAATTAGACGTAAACCGTGACCAAACAAAAGGTCGCGTGCCAACCGCGCTTTGGTAGGCTCCTTGTTCCTCTCGTGGCAGCCTAGCTTGGTTTAGCTGATCTTACTTAAGCTTAGTTTAGCTTAATTCACTTAGCTTAAGAGCAACATCTCGCGATACTTAGGAAGCGGCCAGAAATTATCAGCAACCATATTTTCAAGCAAGTCGCACTGTACGCGGAGAGCATCCATGAGCGGCTTCAATTCAGAGGCAATTTTCTTTGCCGCTTCTTCTTCATTGCTTAATGATTTAATGGCTTCTAAGGTTCGTTCGAACTTCTTTAGCTCCCCTTGAGCAGCACCAATGACTTGGTTTAGCTTCGCCAATACTTCAGTTTGTGGAGCATTTACTCCAGCAGCCTTCGATGCCGCAATGCCTTCCGCAAGGACCGTCGAGTATTGATAGCACGCTGGGAGAATTTGAGTTTCAACCATCATGAGCAAGCATTCACCTTCAATTAAAAGGCGTTTGTTGTAGTTTTCAATTCGGATATGAAAACGTGATTTCACTTCCTCGTCCGAAAATACCCCAAGCCCTGTAAGAAGTTTTTTAGACTTTTCACTAATAATTTCATGGAGTGCCTCGGGCGTAGTGCGAAGATGCGGAAGTCCGCGCTTTTCGGCTTCGGTTACCCAGGCGTCCGAATAATTGTTTCCTTCAAAGCGAATGGCCTTCGTTTCCTTGATGACTTCTTTAATGACATCAAAAATTGCTTCTTCTTTGCTCTTCGCCGTCTTCATTTTCGCTTCAAGCATTGCAGTCACTTCTGAAATTCCATCGGCAACCGCGCAATTCACAAGGGTTACAGGAAACGCACAAGAAACCGACGCACCGACAGCGCGAAACTCAAACTTATTGCCGGTAAAGGCAAATGGAGAGGTTCGGTTACGGTCCGTGTTGTCCTTCATTACGGTTGGAAGTTTGCTTACGCCAAGCTTAATGACTGCTTCTTGATAGTTGAGGGACTTATGGGTGTCCTTTTCGATTTCATTCAGCATATTGTCGAGCATGTTTCCAAGGAAAACTGAAATAATCGCAGGCGGCGCTTCGTTTGCACCTAAGCGATGATCATTTCCAGGAGACGCAATCCCTGCGCGCAATAGTCCTGCATGCTTATGGACCCCTTTCAATGTTGCAGAAAGGAATAAAAGGAAGCGCAAATTTTGGTGAGGCGTTTTGCCCGGATCAAGAAGGTTTACCCCTTGAAGCTCTGATCCTGCGCTGGTAATCGACATCGACCAATTGTTGTGCTTCCCGCTACCGTTAATTCCTGCAAAGGGTTTCTCGTGGAGAAGGGCCTCAAAATCGTGCTTCCGCGCCACGCGACGAATGGTTTCCATCGTAATTTGGTTGTGGTCAATGGCCACGTTTGCCTCTTCAAAAATCGGAGCGGTTTCAAATTGCATTGGAGCCACTTCGTTATGGCGCGTTTTTACGGGTACGCCCAATTTCACTAACTCAAACTCAAAGTCCGCCATAAAGGCCAACACCCGAGCTGGAATACTTCCGAAATAGTGATCTTCTAATTGCTGTCCTTTTGGAGGTCTTGCACCGACCAACGTTCTGCCGGTGGAAATGAGATCAGGTCTTAGGGCGTATTGAGAGCGATCAATGAGAAAATATTCTTGTTCGGGCCCAAGAGTTGCAGTCACAATTTTAGCGTCTTGATCCCCAATCACGTGCAGGAGTTTACAGGCGCGTTCAGAGAGAACTTCGTTACTCCGCAGGAGACCTGTTTTTTCGTCAAGCGCGTCTCCGTGGTAGCTAATGAAAACAGAGGGAATGCATAGAGTCTTTGTTGTTCCGCTGTCTGAAATAAAGATGGGTGAAGTCGGATCCCAAGCGGTGTATCCACGGGCTTCAAAGGTCGTTCTCATTCCGCCCGAAGGGAAGCTCGAAGCATCCGGTTCGGATTGAATCAATTGGGAGCCAGAAAACCGTTCAATGGCATTGTTGTTCGAATCTAAAGTTAAAAAGCTATCGTGCTTTTCCGCTGTTGAGCCGGTTTGAGGTTGGAACCAGTGACAAAAATGGGTCACTCCGTGCTCAAGCGCCCATTCCTTTACCGCGTGGGCAACCACCGTTGCGACCTCTTGGTCCAGTTTTTTCCCGGCTTGGGTGGTTTGTACTAGGCGCTTGTAGATGTCGCTCGGCAATTTTTGTTGCATCTGTTTTAAACTAAAAACACTGGAGCCATACAACTCAGAAACTTTAATTAAATTTCCCTTTTCGTCTTTTGGGGATTCAACTGTTTTCGGTTTCCGAGCGACGATGGTTTGAAGTGAGTCAAAACGAGACTGAGAGCTGGATTGAGCGGACAAATTAGACATGAGTGTTTCTCCCTACGATTTGAGTGGTTTTAAGCAAATCCTCTTGAGACCTTATATATTAAAAAATAAATTCTCGAAATTAGAAAAGATGATAGGTGTAAAAAAAGGTTTCGAGTTTTCCGTTCCGCAAAATTTTCTTTTGCGAAGGCTTCAATGAAATTGCTTGAAGCAATTTTTTGTTCGAACTCAGCACCCCCGCCTGCCAGCCCTTATACTGATGCTTAAAAGTGCTTCCGATAGTTGCGTACAGCGGCAGAAGTGAGGTCTCGTCGCCCATCCGAACTCCGTAGGGAGGATTGCAGACGATTAGTCCCGAGGGTTCCTGGGGCTTGGTCTGTTCAAATGCGGTGTGTTCAAGCGTAATCCAGGAGTCGAAGGCTGCATTTTTGATGTTTTGCGCGGCCACGGTCAATAGTTTGGGATCGATATCGGAACCGCGAATCTTAAATTGTTCTGCTGAATTGGGCAAAATTTGGTCGGTGAGCGATGCCCGGATTTTCTCATAGGTCGATTTCTGATGGTCACGCCACGCAAAAAAACCAAATTTTTTTCGGAGTAATCCGGGAGCAGTTTTTGATGCAATCATAGCAGCCTCGATCATTAATGTTCCCGAGCCACAAAAGGGATCGTAAAAGTGTGCGCCTTCGGTGAGCGTAGAATTCCAGCCCGCCATTAAAAGGAGTCCCGCGGCCAGATTTTCCTTCAAGGGGGCTTCGCCCGCTTGCGTGCGGTAACCTCGTTCGTGAAGGCTTGGGCCCGAGAGATCGAGATAAATTTTTAAAGTATGATTGTGGAGGTGGAGGCGAATCATTAAATCGGGATCGACGCGGTCCACGTCTGGCCTTTTCCCCGTGTGTTTCTTAAAATAATCGGCAATGGCGTCTTTGGCTTTCAGTGCTAAAAATTGCGGATTAACAGCGAAATTTTGCTTTTGGCTGTGCGATTCCGTTACCGAAACCGCAAACGTGCTCCGCGGCACAAACACGTTCGACCACTCCAGTTCATAGACGGCTTTATAAAGAGCATCTGCAGACCGTACTTCGTTCACTTGCTGGAGAAGGAGTAAAATCCGCGAAGCCGTACGGAGCGATAGACACGCCCGGTAGGCTTGTTCAAGACTGCCTTCAAATTCAATGCCCCCTGGAAATTCCCCCTTGGGCAAAACGTTAAGTTCGGTGAGTTCCTGTTTCAGTACGGGTTCGATCCCCCCAGGGCATACGGCAAAGAGGGTATAATGGGTCTGGGCCTTTTTTCGCAAAAGAACAGGTGCGCTCATTTGGATGGGCTCGGGAAGGAGGTCGGACTAAGCGCATTCGGACTTTTTTCTTGGCCATAGTCTTGGGGAATACCATACGCAGGGAGCGGAGGCTTCTTTACCCCACAGCCCACCAGCAGAAACACCAAGAGTCCTGAATAAAAAAACAAACGGCCCAATTGATTTACCATGTAATGCCCATACCTGCGCTAATCTTATCATAGCCTAGGTCTAAACGCAGGAGCCAATGTGGGCCAATCGTATAAACTAAGCCAACGCCAAAATTGGGTTGAACGCCTTGAACCGCGCTCAAGGTTTTTGGGTTGGCATTCGCAGACGACAAGATAAAATTTCCTTGAATTCCAAGATAGCCAAATAAATCAAAACTGTTTGAGCATTGAATGTCGTAACGCAATTGACCCTCTAGGGATAGAAATTGGTACTGGTCGTTGTTTCCATCGTAATTCACCAGATTGTAGCTAATGAGCCCAAACTCTAATTGAAAGTCGTCTTGGGGAGCTTTTCCGCCCAAAATGAAGAAATCTCGGCTGAGAGTGGTCGAATAAAGCAGTGAAAAACCATTCGCCATGGTGGTTAAATAATTCGAAAAATTCGAAAAATTTCTAAATAGGCCAGCCATAACAAACACCGTATGGTCAAACGGATTTAAAAGGGGGGACTCTTCTTTTTCACTGTCCGTGATTCCATCCATGTCATCTTTTAAGGCATAGGCCTGAAGGTCTTCTTCGCCCTTTTCATTTTTGGGAGAATTGCTGGAATCCAGTTCGTCATCAAAGTTGTTTACATTTAAAGGCTTATTTTTGGCTCCAGGGGCATTGAGGGGGCTATTTTGGCTTTTTTGACCATCACCAGGAATGGCCCCTTGGGTGGGGGCCGAAGCTCCAGGGCCTGGGTTAGTTGTGGCCGCCGCAGGACTTCCTTCATCCAAGGCATCGGGCGGAAGGAGAACTGGGTTTAAGTCATTAGGGCCTGCGGTAACCGGTGGAGCAATGATATCCGCAATTTTTTCTACAGTAAAATAGCGGTGCGTGATTTCAAGAGTGGAGTTTTGCTCATAGCGCCTAATTTTCTTTGCAATAAATTCAGCGCGCGCCGGATCGGTGCGCAAAACCCGGAGTGCGATAACCGGCTTTTGATCAATTTGGACAATGAGTACATTGCCTGTGGTGGGCAGATCTTTTGGCTCAGTGTTAAAGAGGTAGACTCGTCCCGATTTACTGATTTGAATGGGAGTAATTTCGAATTGATGCGCCTCAATTTGGGGTAAGTTTTCGCCCGCGTGTGCAAAAGGAGCTCCGGAAAACAGGACCCCGAAAAAGGCGAAGGTAGCCAAATGGCATATTGCTCTCATCAATAGTTTTAGTTTAACTTAGGGAGGTCGTTATGCAAATAAAGCACTGCGGGTGGATCCCTTTTTTTATCTTCATCTTTTTGTCCTTTTCGCAGAAAACCTTCGCGGACGAGGGTGATCTCGAAAGTAGGAGTCAAACTTTTGATGACGCTCGCGAGCAAATGCTGGCCGGGCATCGCAGTGAAGCGCTAACTATTCTCAAAAATATTTATAATCTTAGGCACGACTCGCGTTCCGGTTTATTGATCGAATCGTATTCGACCCAATTCTTTACTCAGGAAAGCGAAAGCCTTTATTGCCAGGCGGTACAATTGATTGGCGCAAGAAAGTGGAGTGAAGCAAAAGATAAGCTTGAGGCAGCTGCCACTAAAGAGCCTGATCAGGGGCTCATTCTGCTAAGACTAGTCCAAGTGTACCTTGAGCTAGGACAGAAGGAACTTTCCGAAGAAAAGTTAAAGGCTGCCCTTAAGCTCAATCCACTCAATAAAGATTTAAGACTCTATCAGGCGATGATCAAACTCGTAAACGGAGAGGAGCGCGACGGACTTCGGAATTTAGATGCAATGAAGAGCTACATTTTAAGTAATCCGCTAGTGGGTAGTCTCTATCTTCTTGCATTAAAGAAGGCCTTGCGAATCAATGAGCTTTATCAAATTAAAACCAGAATCTTCTCAGATTCGAACTTAAAAACATCAATTGCTTATGCGCTTACGTTTAATCAAATTCTTAAATTAAATCCCCACGACCAAAAAACCGTCCGTGCCCAGTTAGACCACTGTGGGCCAAAGGGAATTTGCAAAGAGCTTTTAGAGCGTGAAGAAAAGAAATCTCAGTATCTCTGGCTATTTCACGGGCAACTAAGGGACGAATTATTGAAGAATTTGAGTGGCGCGAGAACTTAGTTTTGTAGGGGACGGTCTTTGTCCTTGGGCAATTTCGCGCTCTGCGGTCTCTTGACAATTCAAGCAGTAAGCGGCGTCCGGACGTACGCGTAACCGTTTAACTGGAATTTCATCGTCGCAGTCTTCGCAGATTCCAAAAGATCCTTGCTCAATTTTTTGAAGCGCGAGTTCAATTTGGTGAAGTTCTACTTTCCAGTGCTGGCTTAAGCGCTCTTTTGCAAACCAAGATTCCTCGATGTCGGAACGATCGATAGAATCCTTCGGCGTTTCTTCCACGTCCAATTCAATTGCCTTATTTCGAAGGTGAAGACCGAGGAGGGTACTCTTTTTAGACACGAGCTCATTCTTAAGTAGCTGTACTGTTTTTATGTTCATGATGGAGGGAGGTTCTACAGGAATTGAATACAAAAAGCAAGAAAAGAGTGCATTCCTTTTGTTTTAAACTGATAGTATTTAAAAAATTAACTAAGGAAATTTAACTAAAAAAAGCTGAGGATGTCCTAATGTCTCAATAAATTTCGCAGTGAGTTATTTAAGGTCTAATGGGTTCGATCACGGTTAGCGACCAGGTGCCAAAAGATCCAGAAATTAGCTCAGAATGAAGGGTTCGCGATTCGCAGCCCCTTAGGGTAGGGGATGTTTCTTGGATCAGCACCGCTAATTTTCGGTGTTCAAAGTCGGCGAGTGAACAGATTTGGCGCGCTTGAGCTCCGAGCGCACTTCCTGATCGGCCCGCAAAGAGAAGCATGTTTGGATATTCTCCATCATCGGTGATGAGTGTTACGTCAGAGGGAATCTTTTGTTGAAGAACTTCTGACTGCTGGTACCGACTTTTTTATCCCAAGTCGGTTGTTCTTGCCCAAAACCAAATATTAGTTCGAATATTGAATAAAAGTCCCCACATTAAAAAGCCAACCCAGACACGCGGAATCCAGCGCTGTTTAATGGTCTCAAAATTTTCGGACAATTTTGCCATAAGGAGCATTGCATAGATTGCAAGGCCGATAAAATAGTAAGAATGAATGAGACCATGACGTCCGTCTAGAGCGCCTACAAAAACAATCATGACCAGGTAAACGATGATGGTGAGCCACTGTCTCATGTAAAGGCCAAGGCCTAAAATGATCAGGCCCAAAAAATTAGGGAATTGTCCTTCGTTGGGTTCGCGCACGATCAGGGCGAATAGGCCCTCCCACCCCAGTTCTTTTAGATTTTTTATTGGGTTTAGGGCGGCTTGTTTGAAAATCTGAGGAGCATCCGAGTGATTAAAAATATATGGATTATGAAAAACATACCAATAAATTGGAAAGATTAAACTGATTGCAAGTGTAGCCAATCGCTTTGTATTTTCTTTTGGATTGTTCCTCAACTCGTGGAAAAAATTCGGTAGAAGGAAAACCACAGGTAGAACGACCACCAGAGTGGGCTTAGATGCAATCGCGATATTTAGCAAAAATATTCCGAGGATTTTTGCGCGATTGCTCAAGACTAAAGTTAATCCCAAAATACTCAGTGGAAATCCCACCCCTTCGGGCATGATTTCATAGGTTTGAATGCTGAGAGTGCTTCCGGTGAACCACAGGAGCATGCTCAGGGTCGGTCTGATCGTTAGCCCAAAATAACTTAAGAATTCAGGAAATACCAAACCCGCTACCCCTAAATTGAGCACTAAAATGAGGAACGAGCCCAAAATAATTCCCATTTGCGGATTACGAAGCAAAAAAAATGGGCCCGTTAAAAGATTGGTCAAAGGGAATTCGGATGCGACAGGACCTTTCGACAGTCCAGATTGAAGAATTTTCGGATAAGCTAAAAACTCAAGGGCCGCAACGCCACGACTTTTTATTTCGTTTGCAAACGCCACGGACATTCCAATGGTATCAGACTGACGATGGACATGGCCGCCAGTGGGCGACGCGGTCATTCGCAAAAGACAGGAGAAAAAAAACAAAATTAAGCCGAGCTTAACCCAGTCAAATTTCATCGCTCTGCTCTTTAATACATGTAAACTGGTGATCAATGCGGGCTTATTCCCAAATACTATCTTCACCCTTAAGCCAAGCCTTCACATTGTCGGTCGTCACCGATTTGGGACGCTCGATGGGGAAGCCCAAGGCGCGGCTCCAGCAAAGCGAAGCAAGGACACCTAATGCGCGGCTTACGGCGAAATTCACGGTGTAATATTCGTATTCCTTCATTCCATAGTGAATCAATAATGCGCCGGAGTGCGCGTCTACATTTGGCCAAGGGTTTTTAATTTTGCCTAGGCTTTTTAAGATGGGGGGGACGGTTTCATAAATTCGCCAGACGATATTTACGATCGGATCATCAGGCATATGCTTTTTGGCAAATTCTTGTTGAGCGGTAAAGCGAGGGTCCGTAATTCTAAGTACTCCGTGCCCATATCCGGGGACCACTTTTCCATCGGTGAGCGTTTTTTGAACATAGGCTGCAATTTGTTCGGAAGTTGGGTTTTCGTTGCCGATTGATTTTCTCATTTCAAAAATCCACTTAATAACTTCTTGATTTGCTAATCCATGGAGTGGTCCTGCAAGGCCGTTCATTCCAGCAGCGTAGGAAAGGTACGGATCACTCAGTGCTGATCCTACCAGGTGAGTGGTATGCGCCGAAATGTTTCCGCCTTCGTGGTCTGCGTGAATGGTTAAATAAAGCCGCATTAGCTCCTTGAATGTGTCGCTATCAAAGCCCAACAGGTGAGCAAAGTTTCCGGCCCAATCTAGGCTTGTGTCGGGTTGCACAGAAATCCCATTTTTGTATTTGCGTCGGTAGACGTACGCTGCGACTTGGGGAATGCGTGCAATCAGGTTCATGGAGTCTTCGTAATTTAGGCCCCAGTATTCTTTTTTATTTACGCCTTCTGCGTATTTTTTCACAAAAATAGAATCCGTTTGCATGGCCATAATCCCGACTACAAATTGAGTCATTGGATGAGACTCGACGGGGAGTGCGTCAATTGCCTTAAAGACATGCGCAGGAATATTTTTTGCGCGAGCACTCCAATCCACACGTAACTCTTCCACTTCCGATTCGGTCGGCAATTGGCCGGTCATCATCAACCAAAAAAGACCTTCCGGGAGGGGTTCGCTCCCGCCCTTTGCCTTGGGAAGTTTTTGTTGTAATTCGGGTATCGTAAACCCTCTGAAGCGGATCCCCTCTTGAGCATCCAGGAGAGAAGTTTCGTAAATCATTCCCGTGATCCCGCGCATTCCTTGATAAATTTGGGCGAGTTGGACTTCTCCAATTTTTTTAGTTCCGTGTTCTTTGATGATTTCTTTGATTTCTGTAGAAAGTTGGTCGGCTTTGGACTTAAAGAGGCTTTTTAATTTTTCCATACCCTTTTAACGCTAATGCAAATCAGGCAAATTAAAAAGGCGCTTTCTAAATTATTATCAGGCAGCGGACTGAAATAGGCTTATATGTTCTTAGAAAATTAAACCAAAAAAGCAAATCGACCTCTAGACTTTAATGTCCCCAAGACTTAAGAACGGGGGATGGTACAGACGGGGAGTCAAAAAATTTTTGTGGCCGTAGCGGGCAACATTGGTACTGGTAAAACAACGCTTACCCAAATGTTGGCGCAACACTTTCAATGGCAACCCCATTTCGAGTCCGTCACCGACAATCCGTACCTTGCAGACTTTTATGTCGATATGAAGCGGTGGAGTTTTCCGCTGCAAATTTACTTCATGACCCATCGGGTAAAGGCCCATCAGGTGATCACCCAAGGCACCTCTAGCGCAATTCAAGATCGAACGATTTATGAAGACGCGAACATTTTTGCGCGAAACCTTTACGAGACCGGAAAACTGGAAGAGCGGGACTATCAAAATTATTTGGAAATTTATAAAGTCCTTTGTTCCGCGCTTCAGCCGCCCGATTTGATGATTTATCTTCGAAAATCGTTACCTAGGCTAAAGGAACAAATTCAAAAACGGGGGCGAGAATATGAGCAAGATATGCCGGCCGACTATTTGCTTAACCTCAATGGTTTTTATGATGATTGGATTACCAGCTACCGGGAAGGCAAAAAGCTGGTGATTGAAAGCGATGATTTGGATTTTGTGGCAAGGCCCGGGGACTTCCAGCAAATCTGCGGCCGCGTCATCGAAATGCTCGATCAGCAAGACTTGTTTTTACGGTGATCAAAAATTGACGGTTTGCGCTGGCGCAGGTTCTGGCTAAAGCTCAAGCTTTCCTTAATATTTTTTATCAAGATTTCAGAGCGAACGACCGAAGAAGTTCTCGGAGGCAAATATGGGTCAAACCAATTTCAAAATTAAAATGGCAATCATGGGAGCGGTAGCGTTCTCGCTTACGGCGTGTTCACACTCTAAAGTAGATGAGGGTGCAGCTCCTGTTGCTGAAACAGCCGATCAAGCAGCTCCTGCGAATACGAACCCTGTGCCTGGTTCTGATCCAGCGTCTCCCTTGGTTGAAGACCCCAATTTAGCAGCTCAAGCCCCGATGCCTTCGGTGACCACGGAAGAAACTTCCCAAGCACCAGTTGAGGTAACGCAAAATGCAGAGGCGCAGCCGGTTTCCGCTGAAAAATCGCAAGGGCCTGCTACCCAATATCGAGTGAAAAAGGGCGATACTCTGATGAGAATTGCGTTCGAACAGTACGGTGATCTTTACCGATGGAAAGATATTTATGATTCGAACCGTTCGGTCATTAAGGATCCCTCCAACGTTCCTCCGGGAACGATACTCAGTTTAAGTTCGTCTAGCGGTGGCGCCGTAGAAAAAAGCGGTGAAAAGTACAAAATCAAAAACGGCGATACATTGGGCAGCATCTCTGATGATGTTTATGGGACGCCCTTGAAGTGGAAAAAACTCTACGATTATAACCGAGACCTGATTAAAAACCCGAATCGAATTTATGCGGGTTTTTATCTGTACTATCAACCGGATCCGGGGCACCGCTTGACTCACGGAAAGAAAC
Organism: Oligoflexia bacterium; assembly: GCA_903842755.1. Taxonomy (GTDB): domain Bacteria; phylum Bdellovibrionota; class UBA1018; order UBA1018; family CAIMNF01; genus CAIMNF01. Next base: position 5,092 of record CAIMNF010000520.1, on the reverse strand, counting down.
CAAAACATACTAACCGTGGCCACGCCGAAGTTGATCCCGCCCAGCCTCAAGATCAAGCCGCTCCCCAAGTCGCACCTCAGCCTGCACAGCCCGAAGCCCGAAAACCAGCGTCAAAATAAGTCCCGTATTCAATTGCGGTCATTGTTTGCCCTGATTTAATGCCTGAGCTTGATTCCTGAGTAGAAATTCTGTTCAGACCTTGGTAGGCTTAGGGTCATATGGACATCAATACACTCAAAAGCAAAAATTTTAATCCGGACACTCTCGAAGGGGAGTACAACCTTGTGCAAATGTGGGTTAATCCCCGTGCTGCTCGAATCGTGGCAGGAATCCTTGCGGGACTTTTTGCTGCAGCCGTGATGGTTATTTTTGGAATGATTTATTGCGGGTTAAAGGGGTTTGATTTGACTGCACCGATGCGAATTGCGGCGCTTCCTTTTTTGGGCCGATCGGCTCTTGAGTTTGGAAATTCAAAAGGCATTGTGGTTGGCCTCCTGGCGCATGGCGCACTGTCTGCATTTTCGGGCGCAGTTTATGCTCATTTTACAGGAGTAAATCACCTAAAAGCATTATGGGGAATGGGAGTGACCTGGGCCGCGTTTTCTTGGGTCTTTATTACCAATCTTTTCTTACCTTCTTGCCAAGCTTACCGTGAGGCTCAAATTCCAAGCGGTGTCATGTTTTTTGCGTGGATTGTGTTTGGGCTTTCGCTCTCATCGGTCGCGATGTTTGACCGCAAAAATCCGAACAAATAAGAATTCAATTTAATTGGATTTGCGAAAGATTTACGGACGGGATTTGGTCAGCCCGAAAATTCTTGGTCGATTTTTTCGCCTCTTCTGAAATCTGCTCAACGCTCCAATCTGGGTGCTCAAGTTTAAGGCGAAACGCTTGATCGTCGCTGATGCCGGCTTTTAAGCTCTCGCTCCAGATTTTGCTTGGGGCGATGGAATTTAAAAGGCCCAAGTCAGGATCAAAAAAATTCACGACCTTGATTGAAGTTTGCGTATCCGAGACTTGATCAAGGATCACTAAGCTATCGCTCGTTTTTACTTGATTGCCTTTGATCAGTTGCTGTCGGTAAACCACGTGGCCGGCCTGGGACTTGTCCGAAACATAAACCATTTGAAAATTAATTTTTGGCATAAAAAAGGTAGGTCGTTTGCGGGTGATTTCGACATAAGTGCGATTGCGGTCGCGCGAAAGGATTTTGCTCTCCAAGAGGTCTTCCCAAATTTTAGGATAAGCTTCAAATTGTTCCGTCAGCGTGACGACGGCTGCAAGCGGAACTGGAATAACAGTTTTTTTAAGCATCCCAATCGTGTGGGGGTGATCGGGGGTCCGAATCGCTTCGATTGGAGTATTTGGCCAATCCGAAAAATGTAGAAAACGCAAAAGTTGCGGGGTAAAGAAGCTTGGGGTTGCCTTGGGGTCAATATCTTCAATTTTATAAAGGGTCGTTCCGTCCTGCGACCAACTTCGATCAAGCGGAAGCGCCATCAAAACGAGCAGAAGTCCAAACCGTAATCGATCAATTCGTCTTTGCTTTTGCAATGATCCCCGTCGTACTTTTTCCTTCCACAAAAGGAATGATTTTTACTTTGCCCCCAAGTTCCGTGATTTCGGTATAACCCACCACATTTTTTGCGGAATAATCACCGCCCTTGACGAGAATATTGGGTTTAATTTTTTTGATTAACGCAAGCGGGGTGTCTTCTCCAAACCAAGTCGTAAACGAGACGCTTTCTAATGCCGCAATTACTTGTGATCGGTCTTGGATGGAATTTAAGGGGCGCGAGGGACCCTTTAGGCGCTTTACCGATTCGTCCGTGTTTAGCGCGACAATCAAAATATCCCCAAGGGTGCGCGCTTTTTCGAGATAAATGACGTGACCGGCATGAAGTAAATCAAAACAGCCGTTCGTAAACACGACACTGAGCTTAGGGTTCTTGGTCCTTAGTCGGGCAAGCTCGTTCAATAAGTGAGCGGGCGCGAGCGCTTTCTTTTTAATCATACGGTGTGATTATCCCTGTGACCTAAGCTTAATTTGTCCAAACCGATCTTGTGGCCGGAAATAAAATCCTAAGCCCAAACAAGCAATCCCCAGCATAAAAACAAGCGAGCGTAGAAGGAGGGAGCGGTGGTTTCGCTTAAACTCTAAATTAAAAAATACTTTTCCTAAGGTTGTTTCAAAAAGCATTTCTTGGAGAGCGATAAAAATCCATTGCGAAACCACAAAAAAGGCCGCAAATTGCATCACGTTTTCTGAAAAGATTTCGGAGTCTATTTGGAATTGGAAAATAAAAAGTGCGGCAAGATTGGTCAGAAGCCAAAACCCGGCGTGAACGGTCATGTCTAAAAGATAGGCGAATACCCTCCGCCGAATAAAAGTGGGTTCAGGCGGAAGAGTTTGTGGAGCAGCCGCGATCGGGGTTTGGACAGGCTTAACCAGTGCAGGTGCCGGAGCGGTTTTTACGGTCGTATAGGTCCTTGCCGAGCTCGGCGTTGGCGCATTTGGGTTCGAATACTGGGGGTTTTTAAGATTGGCGAATTGGGGCCTGCCCGCTGCTACCGCTCCCGTTCCCTGACTGAGGTTCACTTTGGTTTGCGAGTCAGAGCCGGTGCTGGTTTTGCTAGCCGGAGCGTAGGGAAGTCCGTCTGCAAAAGGGTGAAATCCCATTCCCTCGTGTACGGGTTTAAACTGAATCTTTTGCTTCGGGGTCTGCTGTTCCATGTTCGAAGGCTCCCAACTTTCCTGCAATTAACGAAATTCCCATCAGCGCTGCCGTTTCCGCTCTTAAAACAAGGCTCCCTAAATGACATCCGATGAGTACCTGTTTATTTGCCTCGCCTTTATTTATCTCGTGGATGGAGTGGCCAGTCAATTGAAAAAGTCGCTCCCGCTCGGCGGGACTAAAGCCCCCTTCCGGCCCTACTAAAAGCCCAATCGGTGCACGCGCGTGGGACGATAATTCGTTTTGCAGATGGTGGCGGGCACGCCCTTCCTCGGCAAGAGATTCATCTAACCAAAAAGTCGAATACGGTGGATGAATGAAGGCTTCCAGGAGCGAAACGGGTTCGTGGAAGTGGATTCGCTCAAGTCTCCCACATTGCTTTAGCGCCTGATCCGCAATTTTTTGCCAGCGCTCTAAAAAAGCATCTATGCCCTTTTTTTGAACTTGCACGACGGTATAGTCGGTCAGCAATGGGGTGATTGATTTTACGCCAAGCTCGACTGCTTTTTCGATCACCCATTCCATGGCATCGCCTTTCAGGATTGCCACTTTTAGATGGATGGGGAGCGCATTGAGTTTTGCATTTCGCACGGGCTGGCTAGTGCCGGTCACCGCAATTTTTTTTCCTTGAATGGACAATACTCCCTGTGATTTTTGTCCGGCTCCATTCAGAAGTTCGATTTCGTCGCCTTCGCGGGCACGTAAAACGGTGGTGAGGTGTTTGGCTTCGGTGGGATCAAGCTCGATGCTTTGCCCTAGCTTGGGTAAAATAGGACAAAGGACGCGTTTCATGAGTCCCACTTTAGTGGGTCGTAGTTTCTAAATCTAGCAAAAAAAGGTAGCTCTGGGCAAATTCGGGCGGAGTGTTTTTTTTGAATCGAACCGTTGGGTTTAAGATCAGGGCGTTCGTCCAACTGTAGAGGGGCACAAAGGGTAGGTCCTCTTCAATCCACGTGTGAATCGACGAAAGGTCGGCACCCGGATTGTTTAACAAAAAGTGATCCAGGGAAGGATTTGAGTAATGAAAATAATTTTTCTCGCCGCCTGTTTTAACGTAATCCAGGACCGGGTCGTGGACCGAAAAACGCAGCATTCTGGCCGAAAAAAGATCATCTTGACCTTTTTTTAACCGCGAATAATACAGGGCGGGCTCGACCGTTTGGACGAGTAGTTTTACCCCGACTTTTTTTAAGGCTTCGCGCATGAGGAGCGCCGTCTCGTAACCTTCGCGCACGGGGGTGGTCAGGTAGGAAAGTGAAATGGGCGGTTGGGCTGCAAAATAAGTTTTGCTTTCGGTTAGGTCAAAGAGCGGTAAGTTAAATTCTTTCAACGGGACTAACCAATCCTTCCAGCGCTCGTGAATCCATTCCGGAACCGGAAGTGCCTGGGCAATGGCCCGACGGGTTTGAAGGGACGAAAGGACGGGGTTTGTGAGATTAAAGCCTAAAAAGGAAATGTTGGTTCCAGGAACTAAAAAAAACTGCGAGGAATTTAACCGCCGTTGGAGCCAAATCGTTTTCGAGAGCGAGAGAGCGGAAAAGGCCACGTCCGCATCACCTTTGTCAAACGCAAGCGCTCGGGTCAGTTCGTCTTGAATATAAATAAAACGTAAGGTTGGTTTTGACGGGGCACCGTTCATCGCACCTTCGGAGCGAGGGGGTTCTAAAACGAGTTCTTCGAGCGGATTGAAGGACGAAATTCGATAATGAGCTTCCTCAATCAAAGGCCAGATTTTTCGGGCGGCGATGTCAGAATGTTGGCTTTCGTTAAACATCACCGGCAAACGGTCAATCAGTATCCGGATTTCGTTTTTTGAATTATGCTCAGGGAGCATGGGTCCACGAATTTTAAGCGCACCAAAGAACAACAGCACCGGGATGGTCACCATCAGGGCAGTTGCTGCTGTTTTTTTCATGAGTGTTAGCCTAGCCTATTCGTCGCCCATGTCGCAATCCCGGTTTGAAAACTTAGGAGTAAAGCTTGGGCCTTGGTCGGAGCAACAAGTAAAATTTTGGGTAAAGATTTTTACCGAGTACACGAGCCACGATGCTGTTCTCCATGATTCTGAGGATTTGTCGATCGTTTATCATGTGCTGCCGAACGACCCCAAGTTAATCGAAGAAGAGCGCAATCAAATTCATCGAACAAAAAAAGCAGACCATATTCGTGCGCAGGTGGGGCAGCGCGACCGGCTCGAGACGGCCTTTCAAATCTCAAAGCTTTACCTAAAGCGCATGGAAGAGATGTTTAAAGAAGAAGGCGTGCCGGTCGAACTCACGCGCTTACCCTTTGTGGAAAGCGGGTTTGTCCAAGAGGCGAAGTCAAAGGTAGGCGCGTTGGGCATTTGGCAATTTATG
>CAIMNF010000519.1 GCA_903842755.1 Oligoflexia bacterium | reverse complement strand
GATCGGTCAAACGGGCGTTAAATAGGGTCTTTTTGGGGTCGAAGTGTGGACATGGATTCTTCATGACCATGAATAATTCAAGATTTGGGCCAGATATTAATGGGTTAACGGATGCGAGTAGCTACTTTTGAGCATGATTGGGGGGCAGTTTGTCGAAGAAACCTAAAATCCGGCCAAACTGCGGGTAAGAGTAATTCAACTTGCAGCGTCTGAAGAACTCCGGGTAATTCCATCCGCCCTCTTCTAAAACATATTTTGTAAAATCATGGCAGATCAAAAAAAGACAGGTGAGTTGTTGAAAATCGGCCACCTTAATGCCCGACGGAAAGCCGGATCCATCCGGCCGTTCTTTGAGTTGCAATAGTATTCTCCGCGCATCTCGATAAAGAGCGTCGTCTTTCGTTGCAAGCTCAGCTGCTGTAAAGGGGCCCGTTAAAAAAACTTTTAAATCATCCTGCGAGTATTTAATTGGATTAAGCTCGATCTCGGCACGGGTATCCACTTTGGAAAGATAAGGGAAATCAAAGTAGCGAATGTCATGTAAATACGAAATGTAAATGATTTTATCGACATTTTGAAGCGTCACCCAGCCCACTTCTTTTCCCACTTGGCACGTAATGCGGGCTAAATTTTCGATGTGATCCTTAAGATATTTGTTCGCTTGAAGCTTTACCGTTAGCTTTTCAAGCGCTTCCTTAAGTTCCGGACGTTGAGCCATTTTTTCATGAACTCTTGGAATGGCCTCTTGAACACTCTTTAAAAATGCAGGATCGGTAAAAAACTTTGGATCATTAAAGACCTTTGGCCGCTCAATGTAAGCGAAAACCCCAAAAATAGCTGAAGGAATTGGCGCGCCCAGTTTGCATCCGATGATAAATTTTGCTTCTTGCCCTTCCGCGCTTGCTGCCGCACTTTTGTCTTGCCTCATATGCAGAATGTCGGCAAGAATCGGCGTCTCTAATTGCACCTCCCCTAGCGCCTCCAGCTTCACTTGATGACCGGCCTGAAAAGTCCGGACGTTTGAAACGGGAATCTGAAAAGCAATCCCCCGAGGGCTGACATTCATGACTGGAAACTTCATCCCATTGATGGTCGCAAACTTTTGATCATCCATTTGGAATGCCGTCCGCTCTTCATTCCGCTTTTCTTCTAAAATCAATTCCTGCGGAAAAGCAATCCATGCAGAATTCGCTCCAAACTGCAAAAACTTACTTCGAAACACACAGTCATTGCTCGGAATGCGAACCGTACACATTTCTTCCGCATCCAAATGCTGCGCAGTTTCTACGAACGAAATTTTTAGGCGGAGGGTATCGGGCTGCAATTCTTCAACTTTAATTTTCGTCTGATACCGTTGCCCCTCACGCGTTTGCCAAAGGACCAGGTCTTGATAGGCTTTTGCCTTTTCAATGACTTGTACCACCTCTTTAAATACTTTCGTTGAACGATAGGCTGCGGTGCTCACCTCTTTAGTCTATGTGAAATACCGGATTGTCACAATTCGTGATTTACGCTACCTTTTCGTAAAACCAAAGGAGTACCGTCATGAGCAAGATCGCTGCAAGTCATATTTTAGTAGAGCAAGAACATCAAGTACAGGACCTGATTAAAAAATTAGAGTCCGGCGAAAGCTTTGAGAAGCTCGCTGCGGACCATTCCTCTTGTCCTTCGGGGAAGAGGGGGGGAGCGTTGGGCGAATTCGGCCGCGGAATGATGGTAAAACCGTTTGAAGACGCAGCATTTGGACTCGAAGTAGGGAAGGTTTCTGGGCCGGTGAAAACCCAATTCGGCTTCCATTTAATTAAAAGAACGAAGTAAAGAAAACTTATTCTAACCAAACTCGGTAGGAACGATTCCCTTCTGTCCAATCGAAAACAATTTGAGGAACCAGGCCTTTTGCCAAGGCCTGGTTTTTAATTTTCAGAATCGATAATCCCTTTTCCGTGACCGCAGTACTTACCTTCTCCGGAATGAGGTCCTCCAAATGATTCACACTGTATGCAGGCATTTCCACATTCACTAAAAAACGCCCGTTCTCGGTAACCTGGATTTTCAGCTGTGCCGCGAGGGAAGATTTCGCTGCGCTTACGCTTAATTCCTCTGTTTCTCTCGTCGGTATTTCCTGATCTGGGGCGTAGAGTGTATTCACCGCATGTCGCCAACCAGCAAAACTTCTCATGAGCATTAAAAACCAAGGCGGTCCTGCCATGCGAAAATTCCATTTTTGCTCTTGGAGCAAATCTTCAATTTCCGGTGCAGGATTCCACACCCTTACCGGTGACCTTAATGGTTTAAAGATCAACTCGGTCACCGCAATGATTTGGTCTTGGATTTCTTGAAGTGGCTTTAACTCAAAGCCTAGAATTTCGTATAGTTCGAGACACCCCTTGGCGTCTTGATATTTGCCATATCCTAACGCGCACAAGGCGTGGATTAAGTCGGGCGTAAGCTTAAGCGTTGCTCCAAAATCGTAAACCACAAGCTGTCCAGTCTCGGGTCGATACCCCCAATTTCTGGGGTGCAAATCGGTGTGAATTAATCCGCGATTCAGTAAACTTTTTAAAAAAAAGTCATTCAAAAGGCTCACGCACTTTTCTCTGACGGCGAGCGGTTCCGTCTTCAGCATGTCCAACGACTGCGACTCTTCAAAAGATTGAACGAGAATTGACTCGCACGCGAAATCGGACCAAACGTCCGGAATCACTAGCCCTGATTCCGGTGGCCACGCCTTCGCAAAATAAAGCTGTGCTTGCAACTCATGTCGGTAATCGAGTTCTTCGGTAAAAAATTGACGTAAAAAACTTTCGTAATCACCTATCTTTAAATTTGCTCGAATTCGCTTTGGCATATGGCGAAATCCCTTTAAAACCAGGTCTAATTGATTTTCAAGGGACTCTTTCACCCCCGCATAGCGCACCTTAACGGCAATGTCTCGACCATCTTTAAGCCTTGCGCGATGGACTTGGCCCAGGGATGCCACCTTAGGTAATTCGCTTAATTCTACAATTTGTTCGGCCAATTGGGGCAGCTGGGATTGAATCTGGAACTTAACCCATTCCAAAGGCATTGGCGGCGGGGCGCTGCTATTCGCAAAACTTTGCCCAAACTTCAACGCAACCATTTGCCCCATCTTACCCGTCAGGCCAGGTATGCGGGTTAATTCTTGAACTAAATAACGCTGTCCCAACGTCTCATCCCACTTTTTTAAGGCTTGGGTCATTAGACCAATTCGGGCAAACTGGACACCACTCCATACCGTTCCCCACCTCATCGTTTAACTTTTCTTTTGATAATAAATGGCGCCATTTTCCGCAATTTGATTCATCTCTGTAGAAAGGCCCATCATGCTCTCGCTGCCCCCTAAGATCATAAATCCTTCGGGGACCAAGCATTTCACTAGTCGTTGAACAATTTCCTTCTTTTTCTCCGCATCCTGATAAATAAGAACATACCGGCACAAAATTAAATGAAAAGTTCCCATTCCCGAGAACGAATCCAATAAATTATGCTTTCTAAACTCAACCAGCCGCTTGACCTCGGAATTCAGTCGCCAATGGGACTCGTTCTCTTTAGTAAAAAATTGAACCAAGCGCGGTGCCGAAAGTCCGCGCTGAACTTCTAATTGCGAATAAAGTCCTTCGTTACACCGTTTTAGGGCGTGGTCGGCAATATCGGTTGCTAAGATTTGGATTGGGGGGTGCCCCGGGTTTTGGCGTAAAAACTCATGGGCGAGCATCGCCACCGAATACGGCTCTTGACCAAAACTCGCGGCGCAACACCAAATCCGGTAAGAAATACTATGCGGAAATTTTGTTTTTAACGTGGGAAAAATCTGCTTTTGAATGACCTCGTAAATTTTCGGATCTCGGAAAAACGAGGTTTCATTATTCGTGGAGATATCCAACAAATATTGTTTAAAGTCGCCCGTAATCCCCTGCTGTATGGCCCGATCATACACCTGCTCGGCGGATTCGACCCCAAGGTACAACGCGATTTTTTCCAATCGTTGTTCTAACTGAAAATATACTTGGGGGCTATAGATGATCCCGATTTCCTTTTGAATATAATCTGCAAAGTACTTTAATTTGTTTTCAGAGAGTGCCATAAATTCAATCGCCCAGTACCGATCGAATCTTATCGACGATCACCTCTGGCGTAAAAGGTTTCATGATGTATTCCGCGGCGCCGGCTTCGATCATCTTGGAAATATCCTGGGTATTATTTTTTGAAGTCATCATCAGAACCGGGATCAGAATCCCTCTTTTTTTAATTTCTTGCAGGACTTCTGGGCCATTTTGTTCAGGCATCTCCCAATCTAAAAGGATGACATCCACCTTGGTTTTGCCCTCTTCTAAAATGCGGATTCCTTCTTTTCCGCTGAGTGCATGGACAAATTGGTGGGCACTTTGGGCAAATGCTCGGTCTAAAAATGCATGAACCGCACGCGAATCATCAATCGACAAAACCGTAATTGCTGTAGCCATTCTTACCCCCTCCCCTCCGTTACGAATGAAATGATAAATCAAATTTAAATAGCTCCGCCGCTGCGGTCAGCGCCTCTATTTTCTTTGGATCGTGACCAACGGAACCGAGTGAGCAGAAAAAACTCACCATCGTTTCGTGAATTAAATCGTATTTTGCTCCAAGCTCTTGCCTAAATTTTTGAAAATCGGCTTTTCCAATCTCTTGAACTACCTCCTCCCAAATACTCAGTATTTTCTCTAGGTCTACGGCCCGAAATAAGCGAGCGGCCCCTTTTAGACCATGTAACTCCGATTTTAAAACTTTCAAATCCTCGTCTGTTTTCGGCGACTGTAGTTTTGATTTAAGCTCCTCGTTGAAAAGCTCGTAGAATCCAGTCAGCTCCGGTGCAGCTTCTTGCTTCTGGATTTGAAGGCTTTGTGCACCGGCTTTGGAACCTGCCTCTTGGGGTAACTCAGACAAAAAATCGTCGAGCGCATGAGTAATCGAATGTAAATCGGTCGCACCCAGGCCAACCAAAATCTGTCCCAGGGGCTTGCGAACACTGGCTAACTCATTCTCCACTTGTTGGGCAGTAGCTTCGGTCCAAAAATTTAGCGTTTTTGCTGCCTCAATAAAACCCACTCTCCGTTCATTTTGCTCGCGTAAAACAGCCAACATTTGCGAAGGGCTCAGCAATTTTTTATGATACGCAACTTCTGCTGTGCCCGGCAGCGCTTTGATTTGTTCGACTAACGCTTTCACTAAAATTTCTTCAGAGATGACTTTTCTTTCTACCAAATACTCGCCAAAAAGTTTCATGAGCTCATCCTTATGATTTGGGCATTGATTGTCTCTAAGTTCCCGATTGCATCAAAACACTCTTCTTGAAATATAGCACCGGGCATTCCAAAAACCACACAACTTCCCCGATCCTGAATCATCACACCGCCGCCCTTGGCCTTAATCGTTTTTGCACCAATTAAGCCATCTTCCCCCATACCGGTCAGTACAATTCCCATCGTCCGTGCTCCATAGACTTCAGATGCAGTTTCAAATAGGAAATCTACCGCAGGTCGCACGGAGTTCCGTTGCGGATTTCTATTCAAAGAGATTTCAATGTGATCGCCAACTTTGACTAGCTCCATGTGATAATCCCCGGGGGCGACATAAATTTTGTTTTTAACGACCTTTTCTCCATGGACCGCTTCCGCGGTCTCAATGCCACTGGACTCTTTGAGGCGCTTAGCAAGCGATGCAGTAAATACGGGCGGCATGTGCTGAGCGATAAAAATAGGGATGGAGAGGGGCGCATGGAGCCCCTTCAATACAAGCTCTAGCGCGGGTGGCCCGCCGGTGGAAGAGCCGATCACAAGGGCAGAGGGTTTAAACATCTCTAATTCCCGCTTCGCATATTTTGAACCGCGATTCGAGGTAACGGCATCTGCCTGTTTTAACGCGTTGCTCTGCGGAGCTTCTTTCGGTAAAAACTGAAGTACTTTTGGAAGCAATTCTCCGCGAATTTTTGCAGCCGCATGTTCCCATCCGGGCTCGTCCGCCGTCGGCTTTGCTACAAAGTCATCGGCACCTGCAATGAGCGCTTCCAGCGCTGCCTCAGACCCGCGCGGCGTGTGCGAGGAAAAAATAATTATTTTTACTGGAAATCTCGCCTTTTTAATTTCGCGAATGGTTTCTAAGCCACCCATTTCGGGCATTTCCATGTCCAAAGTCACCAGGTCTACGGAAGATTGAGCAAGCTTCTGCAGCGCAATTTTGCCGTTATTTGCTACCCCAATCACCTCTACCCCGGACACTCCATCCAAAGCGGATTTAATTGCGGAACGAAAAACCACCGAGTCGTCTACAACTAAGACTCGCATGCATTAAACCTGAACTTTTTTAACAAGTTCGCGAAGCTTAGCCGCGATCTCAGAAAGTCCTCGGGCAGCATCCAATGTTTGCGAAGCGCCCGTTGCACTCTCTTGCGCGGCCGTGGACACGCTACGTACGATTTGGGTGATCCCATCTACTGCGGCGCTAGATTCCCGCATCACTCGGCTCACTTCATTGGTCGTTGCAGTTTGCTCTTCTACCGCCGCAGCAATGGTGAGCGAAATTCCATTAATCTGTTCAATGACCTTAGAAATGCCACCAATGGCACCCACCGCTCCTTTAGAGCTTTCTTGAATGGCGCCAATCCGATTGGTGATGTCTTCTGTAGCTTTTGCTGTTTGCTTGGCCAGCTCTTTTACTTCGTTCGCCACAACGGCAAACCCTTTCCCCGCGTCGCCGGCCCGCGCTGCTTCAATGGTTGCATTTAAGGCCAAAAGGTTCGTTTGCTGCGCAATGGAGCTAATGACTTTGATCACATTTCCAATTTGTAAGCTAGCATCACCCAATTCTTTGATCGTAGTATTGGTTTCATTCGCCTTTTTCATTGCGTCCTTTGAAATTCCTGCCGCCTCCGAAGACGATTTTGAAATTTCCTTAATCGACGCAACCATTTCCTCAGTGTTCGTAGCAACCGTTTGAACTCCTTTACCCACTTCTTCCGAATTTGCAGCGGCGGTAGTCGATTTTTCTGAAGTCATGGTCGCATTCTTTGTCATTTGACTGGCCACTGCAGACAGTTCTTCCGAAGCAGCAGCTAGCTGATTTGCGGTTTGCTCGAGCGACTCCACCAATTGTACCTGTGTAGTGATGACTGACCAAGTGACGACTGGACCTAAATAGTTTTTATCTTTGTCATAAATCGGCGAGGCCATTAGGCTGAGCACCTCATTGCCTAATTTAATTTTTGCTTTATGCGGTAAATTTCGGGGATCCGCAAGCAACTTACGTTGGTGCGCTGGATTCTTATGAAAAATATCGATTGAACTGCCCACTACCTTTTCTGCGGTGATCGGAAGCAAGCTTTCGATCGACTTAAGGGTGGTTTTGCTCAAGGGGTTGATATAAGTGATGTT
>CAIMNF010000518.1 GCA_903842755.1 Oligoflexia bacterium | reverse complement strand
GCACTCGGTTGTATAGGAGTTGGATTTTGCGGGTAACGCTCAGCACCATAAGTAAAGTTTTGGCTCACAAAAAGCGAAATTCCTGCGACGATGAGGGTGACCATATTTTACAATATTAAACAGTAATAGTTAGCATTAGCAAATAATTTTTCCCAATCAACTTGAGTCGTTGACAAAGTCAAGATCCCCACGTTAATTAAAATTCATGAAAATGACGCGTTATCTCGGGGGGGTTATATCGTTCGTTTCACTTGCAGGCCTTTTTGCGGCTTGCGCTGACAAAGATCAGCAGGATTGGAGGAATGACCAAAGTGCCCAGCGCTTAGCTCAACTAGAGCCTACGCGGGGAACTTATACCGGCAAAGTAACATCCGTCGTTGATGGGACTGATTTAGGCGTAATGAAGTTGACACTCACTCCAAGCACTAAAGTTCAAACCGCGGGTGATGGAATCGGAACGGAAACGACGCCCGTGATTGAAGCTAACTTAACGTATACTGATCCGCTGATCCAAAGTACGGTCGCAAGCGATCAAGGACAGTACGATCCATCCACAGGAATTTTTAAGGCTTCATTTCCGTTAGTCGACATCTCGAACAACTCGTATAACTTTGTCGTTCAAGGAGTGGTATCTAGTTCAGGGATTGTAGGCACGACGTCGGTTGAAACTTTTCCTAATTTTGGCGGCTCATTTAATTTGACGAAAAATGGACCTGCAGTTTCAGTTCAATCGCTCAGCATGAGAAACCAACGGATGCAGCAAAGTGTGATTGATCATTCCGGCGGTTACGTTTCGGATTGTACTTTTCCTGCCGCTGGAAGTTTTCCGGGAGGGAAAGGGTATGCGGTAATGTCATTTGGTTATAATGAAAATACTGGGCCACAAAAATTGCTCTCGGTGTTTTTACCTCAGCGTTTGATCAACGTTGCAGTTGATTTTTACAACTTGGACGGAACGCGAGCTTCGAGTCATGGAAACTTTGTTCAGGCAACTTTGGATAACGATCGGGGCACCATTGATGGGACAGAAACGGTAACGATCGGTGGACAGTCCTACACGAAATACTTAAAGTGTCAAAAGATAAACACTGCCGCAAACCTTCAATGGTCCTGTGCGTTTCAGGTGGGGGGTGGTGGTACGATTTCCCTGCAGTTTAAGCCCAAGCCATCCAGTGAAATGGAGTTGTGATGGGAAAACTTAGACTGGCTTCAACGTTACTTTTTGGAATCATGATTTGGAATGCTTTCGCCTTTGCGGGGAGCGCTGAAGTTTTAGTGCCCTTTGACCAAGACCTCTTACAGAATAGTCCGGCGATTTCCTCGGCGACGGTCCTACCAAGCCAAATGAAAAGTAAGGCGCGTGAAAAGACCCTTACCTTTGGGCTCTCCACCTGGATGCCCAGTCAACTCAACTTGCCAGGTCAAATCGGGAGCGAGATCGCATTTAATCGTACCTTGCCCGAAGCTTACATTAACTTTCGCACCCAACTCTTTGCGGAGTCGCACGAATTGATTGTAATGATCGGTGGAAACTGGTTAGCGCTTCAACGAACTGCGGTGTTAGATGTTGGTGGGTCGAGCATTAATCAAACCCAACAAATGCAGCTTCTTTCCGCTCGCGCGGGCGTGGAGTACGTCCCTTCTCGATTTCAGTCTCCATTATTAAAACCCTACGTTGGCCTTTCGCTATTGCCGACCGTCGCTTTGACTGGGGAGTCAGCCTTCGAGAAAGGCTCGACTTATTTTGGAGTGGCCGGTGAATTTGCTTTGGGTTTAAGGATGCCGTTGGCTAAACTGGGATTACAGTGGCAAGGAGCTGAGTTCGATCTAGGTTGGACGGGTGCTTTGGGGAGAATGGAGAATTCGAGTTTAAACGGAATGGGCATTAATGCCGGGGTAAAGGTGAGCTTATGATTCGAAAAATAGAAATTCGTCATGCTTTTTTGCTTTTCATCGCAGTAACTCAGCTGGAGGCCAAGTCATATGCAGATGCTCCAGAATCTTTTACGGTAAATCCTGAATCCATTAGAACACGAGTTTTAAACGGGAATCTTGCGGTCGAAGCGGCGGCGTATCAGGTCTCCATCGGTCATGCTCAGGTGGTCAATGCACGTGCCGCTTTAGCGCCTTCTTTAAATTTGGGAGGCGTGATTAATTCGATTACGAGTGGTCCGAGTTTTTTGTTGTCCTCGGTCCAAGCGCTCCTTCCTTTTTTATTTCCTTCAAGCTGGTTTAATTTAAAAGAAGAAAACAATTTATATCAAGCTCAGTTGGTCAGCTATCGCTTAATGGAACTCAATACTTATGCCACTGTACTTGCAACCTATTACACCTATTTAAGCGATCAACAAATTGCAAATATTTATGCGCAAGAAGCTAAAGATTTTAGACAAATTGCCTCCCTACTTGAGGAAGAAGAGGCAATCTCGGGTGACGTTCCCCCAGCGCAGTTAGAACAAGCCGAAGCTCAAGCGAATCTTGCCGAAGGGCAGGCTTTAAAGTTAGGCGAAATGATGGATCAAGAAAAAGCAGGTCTGTTGACCGAATTAAACTTGCCCACTTCTAGCGCGATGACCATTGTTCCTTTGGATGCGCCACCCTCTAGTTATGAGTTAAAGCCAGCTTCTACTGAGGCCGAAAAAATTACCCAAATTGAGAACGCCATTGCAGATTCTGCGAAGATGGCTCCTGAAATTCAACAAACCGAATTTTTAGTTGCTGCGGCCAAAAATGCAAAGTGGAGTAGTTTTTTTGGTTTCCTTGGGGGAGCAACGATTGGTCAAGCAAAAAATTCCTCGGGCAATGGGTTAGGGCCTTTAGGTGGATCAGCACAGGTCACTCTCGGCGCCAGCACTTTTACGAATTTAAGACTTTCAAATTTAAATATCGAAAATATTCAATTTCAAGAGACTGAAACCAAAAGCGCACTTCAACAAGTTTTGGACTCAAACCTTCGAAGTATCGACGATGCCAATCAGCAATTGGCTAAATCCACTTTAGCAGAAAAAGAGCTGATGGAGGTTTATGAACAGTCCTTAAATGACTATAATATGGGGCTCGGATCACTCACTGATTTACTTTTACTTCGAACACAAGCAGCTTCAGCGGCGGTGACCAAAGTTCAAAATCAGGCAGATTTAAATTTGCTTCGGACCACAGTCCATCGTGCCCTTCTTTCGGATCAGTTTAAATGGATTGGCGATTGCCAACCCAACTATACCCGTAATCGAAAAGTGACTCTCGATGAACTTTGTCACACCGATCCTGCGGCAGACAGCTCCTCGGATTAAGAATGTTTTTGGGCGTTTCCCTAAACGATTTATTGATGGATCCTTTTGGACAAGTCCAGTGGATTACCGTCGGAGTTTTAGTGTTCGCCCTTGTGTTTTTAGGCGTGGGAATTGCCCGAATCGTTGAATTCGATGGGCTGGGTTTTCCGGTCATCCGGCGAAGAGTTTTTATTACTTTACACGTGATTGGCTGTTTGTTTTTTACCGCGGCCTTTGTTCTCGGAGCCCTGAATCGGCACCATGACGAGCGGAAGTGGATGTACGGCTGTTTTATTGCGGCCATGGTGTTTCTGGCCCCTGGCCAGTTTTTTGCGGGAATGGCCAGGAAGCGGATTTTGCAGGAAAAGATCGATCAGGAAGGTTTGTAAGCCAATTGATCCGTCAGGCATTAAACGCGTTTTCGCTATTAAAAAACCCAGGAGTTGATTCGGCCAGACGATTTTTATCGGGCCGTATTATAATGCAGGTGCCTTCCAAATATATTTGAATTGGAAGATATCCATCAAATCTCCTGCTGTAAATTGAATAGTTTCTGTTTTTCCGGATCGAGGATCTCTACAATTTAAATCGCCTTCGATGCTTAAGCCGATAATCGTGACAGGCAACTGAGGGCTTACATCTAGACTGTAAATGTCGTCACTCATTTTTAATGAAATAACATTCTTATTTTTGTAAAGCGTAATTTCAGTGGTGCCTTCCTGCTTAAAAAATGAATCTACTTTGGAAAAAGCTACACGAGTAATGTGGTAAGTATCCAGTATTTCTTTATAGCCGATTTTTGCATTCCGAACATACAAGGAACATAGTGATTCTCGCGGGTTTACTTGGGACAATGATGTGTAAAATTTTCCATTTTGAACGTAGAGCGTGGATCCGGACTTCGTTTCCACATCGAGGGCGAGACCATTTTTGAATGCACCGGTCACGGTATAGCCGTATTGGGGGAGGGAGCTGATCGGGGTGCTACGGTCAGGGCAGTTACACGCAGAAAGCGATAGGAGTAAAATCAAGACACCAAAGAAATGAAATTTCATAAAATTTTCTCCAGTCATGAAAAATGGTTTTGGCATAAAATTCGCCTTAATTTCGTTGGCAAATTTGCGCGGTTCATACGATCCCAGAGTTATCAGGTTTAGTGAGTTTTGGGTACGGCGATTTGAACGAATAAAAAAATTAAATACTTTCAGTTTAGTTCAAGTGGGATCGAGCAAGACCGATCATTGTGGTTTAAAAAATAATGAATTAGGCCAACTTCCCATTTCTTTCTTCCAGCGCCAGCGCATCTGGCCGCTCTAATTTTGTGAATAAGCTATAAACCACAGGGACCACGAACAAGGTCAACACCGTAGAGGCGATCACCCCTCCGATGATGGCAACCGCCATAGGGATCGTGGTTTCTGCACCGGGCCCAAGGGCTAAAGCTTCGGGAAGCGCGCCTGCGACGGTTGCGGTCGAGGTCATGATAATGGGTCTTAAACGGACGGGACACGCTTTTAGCAAGGCTTCGCGGGGATTGAGCGATTCTTCGGTGCGAACCTGGTTTGTAAAA
Source organism: Oligoflexia bacterium (assembly GCA_903842755.1). Lineage (GTDB taxonomy): Bacteria > Bdellovibrionota > UBA1018 > UBA1018 > CAIMNF01 > CAIMNF01. The sequence goes on along the minus strand of CAIMNF010000518.1, from coordinate 4,450 downwards.
TCGACGAGCAAGATGGAGTTCTTCTTGACGATCCCCATTAACAAAATAAAGCCAATTAAGCTGTACATGTTAATGGTTTGGTGACCGATCCAGAGGGCAAAAAAAGCTCCTGAGAAACTGAAGGGAAGGGCCATGAGTACGGTAATCGGATGAATAAAGCTATCAAACTGCGAGGCTAAGACCATGTACGATACGATTAATCCTAAGATCAACGCATAAATTAAGCTTTGAAAAGATTCTTTAAAGCTCTGTGAACTTCCGGTCATTTTAATGTAGTAGCCTGGAGGGAGCATGGATTTCGCCGTTTTTTCGGTAAATGCCATGGCTTCTTGTTGCGAGTGTCCCGGTGCGGGGTTGGCGTATACCGTAATGGAGCGGGCGCGGTTTAATCTGGAAATCAGCATCATGCTTGGCTTATGGGTTTCGGTAACGACGTCTGCAAGGCTTACCGTTTCCCCGCGGTTGTTTCTTATTTTAATGTTGTTCAAATCGGGAAGCTTATCGCGTTGAGAAGCCACAAGTCTGAGTTCAATTTCGTACCGGTGGCGGCCTTTTGGGTATTCGTTTGCTCCGGTAATGATCATACCGCCGACCAGCTCATTCAATTGATTCGTCACGGTATTTAAAGTGACTCCATGTTGGGCTAATTTTAGTCGGTCAGGAACCAGCTGTGTTTCAGGCATGTTTTCTTGAATGTCGGTATTTACGTCAACCACATAAGGACTTTGCCGAAGTTTTTCCATGATCGTTTGCGTAAGGTCTGTCAGCTTTTCCCAGTCCGGTCCTTGAATAATAAATTCAACAGGAAAACCACGGCTTGCGGCAAATCCCCGCAGCGAAAGGTCTTGGACGACGACCTCTACCCCTTTCAGTTTTTCCTGCAGTTCAGTCCGAGTTGGCTTCTTTTCGGCAGGGGCATTGGCCGGATTGCTTGGTAAACTACTGGCCGAACTACTTGGGCCACTCCCGCCTCTTCGTCCGCGACCACCGGGACGATCTCCAATCAAATCTTTCCGGATTTTTTGGATTACTTCTGTTTGGGTCAGTTTGCGCTTTTTGGGATCGACCAACATCACGAAGGCTTGGCCCTGATTTACAGAATCGCCTCCAAAGCCGCCCACGGCACTGTAGACTCCGTCGATTTCAGGGACTTTTGACAAATATTCTTCAATAATTTTAATCTTTTCATTCGTCACGTCAATCGAAGTGCCCACAGGCAACTTCATCCTCAGCATTAATTGAGATTGATCTTGGGACGGCATCATTTCTCCGGGAATAAGTTTTGAAATAAAGATGCTTCCAATAAATAAAGCAATTGCAGCAAAAACAGTTTGCCACCGGTAGCGGAGGAGTACATTTAACGCATTTCCGTAGGAAATAGCCAAGCGACTAAATATTCGGTCCATAAAGCCCGCAAGTCCCGTGGGCGTGTGAGAAACCACTAAGTAGCGTGAACAGCGCATCGGGGTTAACGTTAACGCCTCTAAAAGCGAAAGTAGTACTGCTGCAGTAACCGTAATTCCGTATTGGAAGAAGTACTTCCCAATAATCCCTTTCATGAAAACGACAGGCACAAAAATGGCGACCACGGCTATGGTTGCGGCCATCGCAGCAAAGGTAATTTCGTTTGAACCTTTGCGGGCGGCTGCCATTTTAGTTTCACCGAGTTCGCGGTGCCTTACAATGTTTTCAAGCATCATAATGGCGTCATCCACCACAATCCCAATCGCCAAACTTAGGCCCAACAACGTGAAGGTATTGAGCGTAAAGTTAAACGCATAAAAAACGATAAACGTGCCAATAATGGATGTCGGTATTGCAAGCAGCACGTTCAAGGTGGAAGTCCAAGACCCTAAAAACAAATAACACACAACAGAGGTCAAAAGAGCTGAGAGAAAAAGCGTAAATAATAATTGATCGACCGATTGCTTAATAAAGCGAGTGTTATCAGAGCGCACCGCAAGCTTAAATCCGGGGGGCAGGGTAGGTTCAATCTCTTTTACCCTTTGGCGGATGAGATTTGCCACTTCAACTGCATTTGAACCGTGTTGTTTGACGATTCCTAGGCCCACTGCCAAGTGGCCATTAAAGCGCGAAATTTTTCGGACGTCGGCTGTACCCTCTTCTATGGTTGCTACTTGGTTTAAAAGAGTGGGACGATAATTTGGTCCTAAATTTGCCCGATTTTCGATTCGTATTTTACCAAAATCTTCAGGGGTGATCGCCTCTCCCATGATGCGGACATTGAAGTCTTTTTTTGCGCCGGTGATTTGTCCAGCCGGAGTTTCTAACTGTTCCGCTTTAATCGAGGAAACAATGTCATCTGCTGTGATGCTGTAGTGATTTAATTTTCCGAGGTCGGCCCACACCCGCAGAGCGGGCTCCACGTAACCGCCCATGGCAATGTTTCCTACGCCGGAGACTACTCCAAATTGATCGTAAAGGGTGTTACGCGCGTAAATCATCAGATCAATTTTTTTGGTCGTGGGATCGTCACTGGTTAAGACGAGCCAAAGGATGGGTTGGTCTTCCGGGTTACTTTTTCGTAACGTCGGTGGAAACAAATCAATGGGCAAGATATTGCGGACTTGATTTATTTTGTTTTGAAGTTGCTCCATGGCGCGATCAATGTTTTGGCCTAACTCAAACTCCACGGCAATGGAGCCTGAACTTTGTTGGGCGGATGAAGTGACGCTCTTGATTCCATCAATTTCCATGATGGCGTCTTCGATTGGGTCGATCACTTGGCTTTCCATGACCTCGGGAGCTGCCCCGTTTTCAGATAAGGAAATACTAACGACCGGAAAATCTACATCGGGAAGTTGGCTTATGCCAAGGCGCTGAAATGAAATCGCACCAAAGACAAACACGCCTGCCATTAACATCCATGTAAAGACAGGTTTGCGAATCGATAATTCGGGGAGGCTCATGCGTGAACGGCCTTTGTCACCATTTGACCGTCATTTTCTTCGACCTCAGGGCGTTCGAGCTTGGAGAACAAGCTGTAAACGCAAGGCACTACGAATAAGGTCAGAAACGTAGAGACGGCAACTCCGCCAATAATGGAAATAGCCATCGGCACGCGGGTTTCGGCTCCGGCACCAAAGTTTAGCGCTTCAGGGATCGCTCCGGCAATGGTGGCAATGGAGGTCATCAAAATTGGGCGCAAGCGGACCGGGCATGCTTCGAGTAATGCTTGGTCAGGAGAAGATCCTTGTTCGCGCCGTTGATTGGTGAAATCGACGAGCAAAATCGAATTCTTTTTTACAATCCCCATTAATAGAATTAACCCGATCATACTAAACAAACTCAGGGATTGATTGCAGACCCAAAGTGAAACTAAAGCGCCCGATAAACTAAAGGGCAAGGCCATCAAAACCGTGACCGGATGAATGAAACTATTGAATTGGGACGCCAACACCATGTAAGCAACTGCTATTCCCAAAATAAGCGCAAAAATAAGGCTTTTAAAGGCTTCACGAAACGCCTCGGCGCTTCCGGTGATTAAAATTTTATAGCCGGCATTTTTAGGGAGAACTTCGCCTGCGACTTTTTCGAGCGCTTCCAAGGCATCCTGTTGTGATTTTCCAGCCGTGACGTTGGCGTACATGGGAATCGCGCGCGCGCGGTTCATGCGGGTCAAAAGCTGAGGGCCCGTGGTGACCTTCATGTTTACCGCTTCGCTCATTTTAACCAGTTCGCCATTGGTCCCGCGGTTGTTTCTTAAATAAATATTTTCGATGTCTTCGGGCTTGCTGTGTTGATCAGGCTCGGAGCGCACGCGAATATAATAGCGATGATTTTCAAGAGGGTACTGGGTATTGGCGTTAAAAATTTGGCCGCCAATGAGGGTTGCAATCTCTTGTCCAATACTGGTCACGCTTACCCCAACCTTTGAGGCGCGGTCGCGGTCGGGGATGATTTGCACTTCGGGCATTCCATCTTGATAATCCCCATTTAAATCTTGAATCAGTCCAGTTGCGTTTAGTTTTGTGCGCATTGTTTCGGAAAGTTCGATGAGTTTATTCCAATCTGGGCCTTCCAGTGTAAATTCGATCGGGAAACCGCGTGAAGCACTAAAACCGGTAATCGAAAGGTCTTGGTTAAAAATAACCGCTTCGGGAATCACTTTTTGCAAATCATCCCTGATCTTATCCATGACTTCGCGCTGACTTAATTTTCGCTTTTTTGGGTTTTTAAGCATGACATACACGTTCCCAATATTGACGACGTTATTGCCTTCGTAATTTCCGACCGTCGTGTAATAGCCTTCTGTATTCGGCTCTTGTTTTAAATAAGCTTCCGCTTTTTTGAATACTTCGTTAGTTGCTTGAATTGAGGTTCCGACCGGGGTTTTAATCGTCATCAGGTACATGGATTGATCTTGGGCGGGAATCAGCTCCTTGCGTAACAGGGAAAGCGAAAGCATTGATGCACAGAAGATGGCTAT
>CAIMNF010000517.1 GCA_903842755.1 Oligoflexia bacterium | reverse complement strand
GCACGTCACTTCTTCTGATAGCCCCACAACTGATTCTCACTGATCCAATACAACCAATCGCCAAAAAAGGCGGTCGCTTGGATGGCTTCGGATGCTTTAGCGGAAAATTTCCATTCCCCTGTCGCTAATTCAAAGAAAGACAGGTCGTTGGATTCGCTGGGCATGACGAATAATTTGTGGTCGGTGGTTAGGGTGGTGAAGCGGCTTTCTACGCCGGTTAGTTTTTTTTGCCAAAGGACGGCGTGGTCGTTCATCGCGCGGAGTTCTGCTAAATGGTTCTGGTAAATCAATAAAAATTGGCTGTTATTTAAGACCATGATTTGGGCCAGGGGGTCGGTCAGGGGGAATGACCACAGCGAATTGAGTTCAGGTTTTTGTAAGCGCTCCAGCTGCGGCTGGTTTTTGTTTTTTGCATCCGTGGTAACGGCGAGTACGGCATCTTGTACCGGTGTAACATCGCTGACCGAAGCCAAACTGTGGGCCACTTTGCTGATTATTTTTCCGGTCTGTTCGTCTAACCAAAACCAATGGCCGGGGCGTTTGGCAATTTCGGGTTCAAAGACGATCCAAAACTTGCCGGCGTGAATGGCCGTTGCGGTGGAATAAATTTCGGGGCGTTTCCATAATATTTCGCCGGTTTTGCCTTGTAAGGCCCACACACCACTTCCACCCGAGGTCACCAGCAGCGTTTGGGAATTAAAATCAAAAATCATTCCGCCCGTGCCTGTTCCCGGAATCGTGCGTTGCCACACCACCGACGGCGTCTGCAAATCAATACACGTCATTCGGATTAAGTCGTGCCGGCTGAAGTGGTCCAATAAAAATAAACGCTTTTGTTCGTGGTCCACGGCCAGTAAGTCCGAAATCTGCATCGGAATCGACCAGTGGTTTAGGCCCGAATATGCATCAAATCCACGAATCGCGCCCGCTTCGTCCATCATCACCAAATAATGTTCGTAAGCGGTAATCCAGCGTTTAAAAGAAAACGGCAAATGCAATTTGTAGCGAAAACGCGCCGGATAATTTTCCGTCCAGGCGGTCTCTTCTGCGGATAACTCATTCAGGGGATTTTCCAGCGGCTCCGACCACAAGGTGCTCACCAGCTGCTCGATGGGGACGAGGCGCGATTCGTCGGGATTTAATTTTTTAAGTAAGAACGGCGTGGTACCCGAAACTAATCCTAAAAAAATGCAGCTCAGGGTGACCGAAATAATCGTGCTTCGGTATTTACGAACCAACGGAGCATGGAGCGTCGTTAAAATCAGCGCGCCAACCACCGACGTTAAAAAAAACGACCACGATAATACTGAAAAAAACGAGATTCCTTGCATTGAATCCCAGAGTAAACAATCCTCGGCAATTATGCAGCCTTTTTCTTATTCTGATGGGCCAAGAAGGACTTGACGGAAACCCGTTTTAAATGGGTCTCGTGTTTTTTTAGGGTTTGCACTTGGCGCGGTTCGATCCAAAAGCCGCGCACTTCGTTCGGGAAGTGGCGTGATGGATGGTCTTTTAGAAAAAAACAAGTGAGCTCAATTTGTTGGGTTTCCGGATAATGGTGCAACTTCATAAAATCGCAGTGAGCTTGCATCTCGGTAAACGAGGGATGAGCGTTTTCTGTGTTCGGCCACATCCACTCCATGGTGTGTTTCAGCGTAAAATTTGGATTTTTAAAAAGTGCTTTAATCGCCACGCGCTTTTGGAATTCGGCAATTTCGATTTCCACGCCGGCTACCTGTGAGCCCGAAAATTGTTGGGGATGCAGTTTGATTTCCGGCATGACCAAGGTCCAAAGCCCGGTCAGAAAAAACCGAAAATGGGACAAGCGCGCTTCCCAAGGGGTCTGACTAAAAACCGGAAGCGATAAAATCTCATCAATACAGTGAGTAGAGCGCGCATCTTTTTGCATCCATTGCGCGTGAAATACCGGGGTATTCATTCCTAGAATTGAAAACCCATTTCGTTCGTCTGGATGGGTGAGCATTTGCAACATAAAATCGATGTCGTGACTTTCAAACCGATGAAAATCCAACAATAGATTTCGGTAAAACGAGGGCATTTGCCCAAATTCGAACGCCAAAATCGGATCCGCAAAATAACCGGCAACCGACGTGCGCTCCATCCGCAGTGCCCCAAAGTGGCCATCAATTTTTTTCCAGCTTAAATATTTATACCAAGGCAAGAGAACTAAACTGTAGTCATTCTGTTTTAAATGTTCGATCAAATCATTTTCATCAAAAGAAGAGGGCAAGACTTCGATGTCGAATTTTCCTTTGATTAAAGAAATCATCCGTTGGAATTGGATCTTACGGTCGTGCGGAAGGCGGTCGTCAAAAATAAAAGCAATCATACTCAATTCCTTATCGGCAAACCGTAGGAAAAAATGATACTTTATTGACGGATGATGCAATTTACTTCGCAACAGCTTGAAATTATTGAAAACTTTGGCCAAGGTCAGGCCGTCATTGCGGGCGCAGGCTGCGGGAAAACGACTACGCTTGTAGCCAAGTGTTTGGCGTTATTAAAAACGGTACACCCGCTGAAAACAAAGTCCGGGCCGCGCTTTTGTGCAGTTTCGTTTACCGAAAAGTCCGTGCGCGACTTAAAAGAGGCCCTTGCAAAAGGCCTTAAAGAAAACGGATTTCATGATCAGCGCCATCACCACTGGGTAAAAACCATTCACGGCCTTTGCGCAACCGTCATCCAAGAATTTCCCACTGCTGCGGGTTTACAAGGGGGCGAGCGCATTTTGTTGGAGGACGAAAGTTCGCGGCTGTGGGCGCGTTCGGTGAATGCCTTGTGGAGCTCAAACGATAACCCAGAAATTAGCGCGGCCGTGGTGTCGCTTTTGGGGATGTATTCCAAAAATAGTTTAGAGCTGTTATTGTACAAACTAAAAAATTTGCTCTCGTTTGGTGTGGAAGAATGGATCCAAAAATCAATTACCGGAGTCATGGCTCGCCCCGAGGTCAAATCACTTTGGATTTGTTTTGAGTCTGTCCATCGGCGCTATGTGCATTCTAAAGCAAGGCTCGGGGCTTTGGATTTTAATGACTTGGAAGTGTTTGCCCTAAAAGCGCTGGAGCACGATTGGGTCTGCCGCCACTTCCATCAACTGTTTGATTTAGTCCTGGTGGACGAATTCCAAGACACAAATCCAATCCAAGGAAAAATTTTAGAGCGGTTTGCCCGCCCCGGCTTTACGAATTTGTGTATTGTGGGTGACCCCAAGCAATCCATTTATCGGTTCCGCGATGCGGATGTGACGGTGTTTTTTGATTTGACCGAGCGACTGGCCCGAAAACATTTGTTAACGGAAAATTACCGCAGTCGCCCCGGCATTATTCATTTTGTGAACGAGGTATGTGAAAAAGTGTTCGAAGCGTCGGGCATGGCGTACGAGCCGCTTAGTGCGGGGCGCCCCGTGGGCGAATCCGAAGGCGCGCCGGTGTGGCGCCTGACCGTAAAGCCTGAGTCCGAGCAAGGGTCTCCCTTGGTGGCTTACCTGCAATCGCAAGTGGCCGCAGGAGTGGACCTCTCCGAGTACGCCATCTTAGCGCGCTCGCTCAAAGGCAAAACCCAAAAAATCCTCCAGCAGCTAAATCAGGCGGGAATTCCCTACGTTTTAGGCAGCGGAGGGCGCTTTTTTTCTGATCCACGCGTGCAAGAACTGGTCGCATTTTTAAAGGGCTTCTGTTCGCCCGCGCATAAGTTTTCTCAATGGACGGCATTACGCTCGCCGTGGGTGGCTGTCCCCGAAAAAACACTCCTCGGGTGGCGGGACCATTTTTATGAACATTTTTTTAAAAGCGAACATCCACTCGCTCGGGCTTTAGCCTCCTTTTACCAAAACCCCGCCATCCGGCCTGGGCAGATTTTAGAAGTCCTCTTTGCAACGCTTGAAAATCAATCCGCCGAAGAACTCAGTGTGCCGCTTTTGTCGTTATGGCATAAAGCCGAGGCGCTTTCGGCCCAAGGGTTGCGGTTCGAAGAAGTGATCCAAAATTTTACCGATGCCATCGAGAGCGATAAGCTCGAAAAAGAAATTCCCCCGCCCGCCCAAAAGGGCGCAGTACGGGTGTTAACAATCCACGGCTCCAAAGGCCTGCAATTTCCACGCGTAATTCTCACTGATTTTGATGGGCCTAATCGCGGGGGCCGCGGTTTTAAAGATTTGATTTGGGACCGCAAAAAAGGCGTCCATTTGTTCCATCGCGACGAAGATGGCGAGAAAAATAAAAAAGACCCTCAAAACATGGAGTGGGAAGACCTTGAAAAACGAAACGCGGTTGCCGAAAGTAAGCGGCTCTTTTACGTAGCCATCACCCGCCCGCAAGAAGAGCTTATTTTATATTGGCCCAGCGAAGCGAAAGAATCAAAAGAACCGCTGCAATCCGACAACTGGCGCGCGTGGGTAGAACTTTATGGTCTCCCGCCCGAGAAAGATTTTTCTTCCAGCCCAATCCCGCGCCCCGAAAAAACAACCCAAAATAAAATAAAAAAAGCTGAGCCGCTGCATTTAGATTTAATCCGCTATCGCCCCAGGCATTCGCCCTCCGAGTGGCGAATTTTAAATCAGTGTGCCCAGCGCTATTATTGGAAGTGGGTCGATCCACAGCAGTCCGAAGCAAATCAACCGCCTGTTGCGTTCGCCGAAGAGGACGCGATTTCCGTAAAAGCACAAGTCAAAAAGGAAAAGCGCGCCGAAGCGGCCGCCGAAAAGGGCGAGCGCGTTCACGAATACTTAGAGACCCAAAACTGGAGCGATCTTGCCAAAGTTTTTGCAGCAGAAAAAAATAGTTCAGCAGGTGAAGTTTTTGTAAAAAAAATAAAATCCGTCTTAGACGATCGCCCCCAAGGCGGACCCATCTCTGTTTATCCCGAAATTGGATTTGAAGTCCCCTTACACGAGCTAGTTGAGCCGACGGACGAGGCACTAGTGGGCATGATGGATCGCCTTGAAGTGGGTCCAGAGCAAAAATGGTTGCGTGTCATTGATTACAAATGGACAGAGAACACAAAATCGCCGGAATAGCTGCTGAGAGATTTTGAGTTGCAGCTCCAGTTGTACGTATGGGCCGCGAGTAAAATGGTTTCATTTAAACCTGAACGGATTGAAGCCACTATTTTGCACCTCACCAAAAAAGAAATTCAAGAGGTTAAATTGCCTCAACACGCACTCCACTTGGCGAGCATTGAAAATCGAGTAAAGGAGCTTCTAATCCGCTCAAAATCGGATCAAAGTCCGACCGTGGGCGAGGGGTGTAAGTTTTGTGAATTTAAGAAACAATGCTCCGCGTTTAAAGAGAGCGAACGCGTTAGCCGTTGACGGCAGGTTTCCTTTTTGGTTCACTGAATAAAGAATATGGCAAAAGAATCAACAATTTCAAGTAGCAGCACTGCCGAGTATTTTTCAAAAAACCTTCAGCAAGTCGGCTTTTCCAGCCAAACGAAGGCCGTATTGACCACCCTAAAAGAGGCGGTCGATAATGCATTGGACGCCTGTGAAGAACATGGGATCGCTCCTGATCTTCGGGTGGAAATCGAGCGTCTCGGCGCCGGTTCCATTAAAAATTCTGAACGCATTCGGGTCTGGGTGGAAGATAATGGCCCGGGCATTGATAGCGACGATTTACCAAAAGTGTTTGGTGAATATTTGGCCTCGTCCAAATTTGGGCGCGGGCGCTGTACCCGCGGACAACAGGGGATCGGAATTTCGGCCGCAACAACCTGGGCGCAGCTTACTTGCGCGTCCGGCGCAAAAATTATCTCCAAAACCAAAACCATGCGTAAAGCGGTTTCGGCCGTTATCGAAGTGGACATCAAAAACAACAAGGGCGTCACTAAAAACCGCGAAACAATCGATTGGGATCGCCCGAGTGGAACGCGGGTTGAATTTGTATTCGATGGTCGGGTCCAAATCAACGGTGAGGCAGGTATTTTGAATTACTTGCTGGGCACGACTCTGGTCAATCCACACCTGCGGTTAAATTACAAGTTGCCCG
>CAIMNF010000516.1 GCA_903842755.1 Oligoflexia bacterium | reverse complement strand
TAGCCGGAATTTGCATCGGTGGGGGCGAGGCGACTGCAGTGACAGTTGAGATTATTTAAAATGAAAAAAGGAATGAGCAAATTAGTTACGGGTCCGGATGAAGCCGTCCGTGATATTTTTGATGGCGCGGTGTTAACCCTGGGTGGGTTCGGGCTATGTGGGATTCCAGAAAACTCCATTGCCGCGTTGGTCAGAAAAGGCGTAAAGAATTTAACCTGTGTTTCGAATAATGCGGGTGTGGATGGATTTGGGATTGGGCTAATGCTTGAAAAGAAGCAAGTCAAAAAGATGATTTCAAGCTACGTGGGCGAAAATAAGCTTTTTGAGCAATTGGTGTTGAGAGGTGAGCTTGAGCTGGAGTTTGCGCCGCAAGGGACTTTGGCGGAACGTTTACGTGCAGGTGGCTCGGGCATTCCTGGTTTTTATACGCCGACTGGAGTGGGAACGTTGATTGCCGAAGGCAAAGAAGTTCGGGAATTTAATGGACGTAAGTATATTTTGGAAACGGGCATTGTAGGCGATTTCGGAATTGTGAAAGCATGGAAAGGCGACGCCATGGGAAATTTGGTGTTCCGTAAGACCTCGCGTAATTTTAATCCACTCTGTGCGATGGCCGGAAAAATAACAATTGCCGAGGTCGAAGAACTAGTGCCGGTGGGAGCGATTGATCCGGATCACGTTCACTTGCCGGGGGTTTATGTGCATCGGATTTTTAAAGGCGAAAAGTTTGAGAAAAGAATTGAGCGCAAGGTTACTTCCGGCGGAACAGTTCACGCCAAGTAACATTTAAAAGGAGCACCCCATGGCTGCATTGACCCGTGAACAGATTGCACAGCGGATTTCGCAAGAGCTACAAGATGGTTTTTATGTAAACTTAGGCATTGGGATACCGACATTGGTCGCGAATTATATCCCCCGAAACATTGAAGTCGTTTTACAAAGTGAAAATGGCATTTTGGGCTTAGGCCCGTATCCAAGTGAGTCGGAAGTGGATGCCGATTTAATTAATGCAGGCAAAGAGACGGTTACCGTGATTCCCGGAGCAGCTTTTTTTTCAAGTGCGGATTCATTTTCGATGATCCGTGCTGGAAAAATTGATCTGACCGTTTTGGGTGCGATGGAAGTATCTGAGCAAGGCGACATTGCCAATTGGATGATCCCCGGAAAATTGGTCAAGGGCATGGGTGGGGCGATGGATTTGGTTGCTGGAGCGAAACGCGTCGTGGTTGCAATGCAACACGTGTCTAAAGATGGAAAAAGTAAAATTCTAAAAAAATGCAGCCTGCCCCTGACGGGCGAACGCTGTGTGAATCGGATTGTTTCCGAATTGGCAGTGATCGATGTAACACCAAAAGGGTTAAAATTGCTTGAACGCGCGCCCGGGGTGAGTGTGGATGAGATTGTGCGTGCGACCGAAGCACCGTTGCTGATTGAGGGCGAAATTTCTGAAATGAGCTTTGGGTGACTCTTAGTGCGCTACGACCGCACCGGCATTTTCATAGTTCACCACCGCAGTTTGATTTCCAACGAGCACAGCTGAACCATTGAGTTTAATCATGTAGCCAGTGGCATTGTCCATCGCTACGGGATAGAAAATGGTCGGTTGATAAGTCAGGTAGCCTACGTACTCCCATCCATTTTTTGAATCTTGCGGAATCGTCGCGCCATTTTCAGTGACGGTAATGGTCGCAGGGTTCGGTTCGTTACCAATGACCAGGTAGTTTTTCTCGAAAGAAAGTTGGGTCGTCGTTAGATCGCTTTGTATCTGAGTCAGCGCGATCGGAAAGGGATTTGTACAAATGTCGATCCCAAGGCCATTGAGTTGGTTGGCCATATCTACATACCGGGTACCGGCAAAGGTGTTTGAGCCCATGCATGATCCGTCATTATGCGCGTAGATTGAAACGACGGCATAGTACTTTACCATGTTGATATTGCCTTTAAGCGCAATCAGATCGTTCACAAAAGTGGGTAAGTTGTCGGGTACAGGCGCTTGCCATTCAGGATCAAGTGTAATCGGAGCATTGACCCAGGAACCGCCGGAAGTATCTTGGCTATCGGACAAAGTGATAATGGCAAGAGTTGCATCCGGTCGCAAGAAATGAGCGGTTACATCGCTTCGACTCAGAAAAGTGACTTCGTTAAGAATGCCTGTTTTATGGCCGTCATTTCCATAAGCGTTAAGGCTGCTTGGAAAAAACGTTGCGGCGGTCGTGCCTTGGGAAAAATAAGAGGAACCAATTTGTTCCGTAGAAGGTGCTGCTCCCGGATAAGGGGCGAGCCAACTGCCTAAAGAAAACCAGTTACCATCGTAGTCCGACACCGCAATTTGAGTCATGGGCATGGGATCGTTCTCTGAAAGTGAAACAGCTGTTAGGCGGTAGTCCCAGCCGCTATTTTGTAAGTTGGTCGTAAACGTGTTAATTTGCGAATTCATTTGGGGATAAATATTTTTCATCGCCCCTTTCACATCAATCCCGATCAGGATGTCAATTTTAGGGGGAAGGTTTTGCTGGCCAGCGGTTAAGCTTAATTGGTTATTTCCAGGGGCATAGGCTTGCGGGCCGCAAGCGGTAAGGGTAAGTGCCGATCCTAGAACTAAAGCCGCCGAATAAAGGTTCAAGTTAAAGTTTTTCATAGTTTCTCTCTTAAGGTTAAGAGAAGCAAGCCTTAGGCCAAGTTCGTTCTGCGGAACGCGGATAAGGATCGCACCTAAAAGCAAAATAAAATCAAAAGGTTAAATTAAATTAATTTAAAAATATCAGTCTCCGTCAAGGGTGGGGTCTGAACGAAAAATGAAGGGCTGTTTAATGTTTAGACATTAAGTGTTTTCGTCGAAATGCCGAGAAGTAAAGAAGAAGCTATGCCGTGGACAAACTTAACTAAAGACTTGAACTCCATCTTGAACTCCTTCGTAGACCTGATTGGCTGCGACGGGGGAGCCATTTATACCCTGGAATCGACGCCCGAGGGGGTCCCTGTTTTAGTATTTAAGGCCATGGTCAATCGCAGTGTAGGTATTCACGCCGTACCTGAGCGCTTAAAAGCTTATGTCTTTAAGCTGGATAGCGAAAGCTTAGTAGGCAAAACGGGACTTGAGCAAAAAGTCTTTAAAGAGAATTATGCGGAAGGTCTGAAGACGGCAGATGGCAACACTGCAGTTCATCAGTTAACTACGGACATCTTATTGCAATATAACACCCAAAACATTCTCTCGGCGCCACTGCTAACCCCGCGCGGTGATTTGGTGGGAGTCGTCCAGTTGGTCAATAAAATTCCTACAGAGTTGCAACCGAACCCTGAATTTAGCGAACAAGACGAGCGCCTGTGCGCAATCGTTTCTGGGCAAGCGGCCCTTGCAATCGAAAACAGTAAACTGCTGATTGAGCAGCAAAGTATTCTTGATGGTTTTGTGAACGCGTGTGTAACGGCGATCGAGGCGCGCGATCCAGTAACCTCGGGGCATTCGCAACGAGTTTGCGATTTTACAATTCATTTGGCCGAAAAAGTGAATAAAGTAAACCAGGGTGAACTTGCCCTCATTCATTTCACAGAAACCCAACTTCGTGAACTCCGCTATGCAGCAATGTTGCATGATATCGGCAAGATTTCGGTCAAAGAAGACATTCTTAAAAAAGAAAAGAAATTATTTCCTTGGGAATTGGAATTAGTAGAAATGCGTTTTAAAGTGATGCGTGCGTCGCTCCGCGCGCAGTTGGCCGACGAGAAGCACGAGTTCGAGCTTGCCAAACAGCTCAGAGATTTAGATAAAGCGTGGCAGATGATTCTTGCCGCAAACGAACCCACCGTTCTGCCCAAAGAAGTTTCTCAAACGATTGTGGAATTGACCCAGCTCCAAGTGCAGTACGATGAGCATCAATCGTTTTGTGCTTTAACTCATCACGAAAAAGACCGCCTTTGCATTCCGCGCGGATCGTTAAGCACGGAAGAGCGAATTGAGATTGAAAAACATGTTTCCTTTACCTATGAGATCTTAAAAATGGTACCCTGGAGTCGTGGTCTTGAAAATGTGCCGCACATTGCCCATCGGCACCATGAGAAGCTCGATGGTACAGGATATCCCTTACGGGTGCCTGGTCCTGAAATTCCAATTCAAAGCCGGATGCTAACCATTTGTGACATCTTTGATGCATTGACCTCCAAAGATCGGCCCTACAAAGCGGCCGTTCCGATTGAGCGCGCATTAAAGATTCTAGAGGACGAAGTGAATCAGGGAAAGCTGGACGGCGTCCTTTATAAGTTGTTCGTCGATTCGAAAGCGTGGATTCTACCCAGCACGGGCTTTGGAATCAAAAAACAAGCGGCATAAAAGCACGAGAATGAACATTGTGTCATCTTTTTGACTTAAAAACACATCCTTAAGTTTTTCCATAGAGAAGTCGAAGAGTTCTACGTGGAAGCAAAAGAAAAAGAAAAAAGTAAGCTGAGTTTGATCTTAGAAAAAAAATCCTTCCGCTTTTTTGTAGGATTTTTAT
>CAIMNF010000515.1 GCA_903842755.1 Oligoflexia bacterium | reverse complement strand
GCAACTTCTCCGCGCAGTGCAAGCTTCCATTGGACCTCCCTCACAAAGACCTTCGTCGTGCTCGGGCAGCAGCCCTCAGCATGATTCCAACCTCAACTGGCGCTGCGAAAGCCGTTGGTTTAGTGCTTCCTCATCTTAAAGGCAAACTGGACGGACTCGCAATCCGCGTGCCGACTCCAAATGTATCGGTTGTCGACTTTACAGCAATCGTCAGCAAAACCGCGACCAAAGCGGACGTCAATGCCGCATTTAAGACTGCCTCTGAAACCACACTGAAAAATGTGTTGGGTGTTTCGCCAGAGCCGCTTGTTTCTTGTGACTTCAATGGCGACACGCGCAGCTCGATCGTGGACACCGACCTAACCTTAGTGCTCGATGGCACGATGGTTAAAATTATTACCTGGTACGATAACGAGTCTGGCTTCTCGAACAGAATGCTCGATGTTTCGGAACATATTGCTAGCGTTGGATTATAAGAATGGCCGCCCCTTCACCTCGCATTAAGTCCATTCGTGATTTTAATTTAAAAGGAAAACGGGTTTTGCTCCGTTTAGACTTTAATGTTCCTTTGAGTGCGCCGGATGCAGACGGGCATTGTCACGTTGAAGACGACACGCGGATTCGGGAAGCGATTCCCACCATCAAATACGCGAAAGAAAAAGGCGCAAAAATAATCATCGCCTCCCATTTGGGTCGTCCAAAAGGGAAGAAAAACCCGTCATTTTCGATGGCCCCTGTGGCGGAGCACCTCATCACCCTTTTGGGTACGGAATTAACCCTGGTAGACGATTGCATCGGTGAAGGGATCGAATTGAAATCCCAGCAGCTCTTAGAAGGCGATATTTTAATTCTGGAAAATTTGCGTTTTTACGCCGAAGAAGAGAACAACGACCACGACTTTTGCACCAAACTGGCCCGGCTTTGCGATATTTATATTACGGATGCATTTGGTACTGCTCATCGCAAACATGCGTCTACGTACGGCTTGCCCGCAATCATGGAGCAAAAGGGCATGGGCTTTTTGATCGAAAAAGAGCTAAAGTATTTCGACACTCTTCTTGAAGCTCCGGCACAGCCCTTTTACCTTATTCTGGGCGGCGCAAAAGTGAGCGACAAAATTAAAACCATCCACGCACTCTTTAAGAGGGTGCAAGGAGTTTTAGTGGGTGGCGCAATGGCTTATGCGTTTATGAAGGCCAAGGGGCAAGTGATTCCGCCGGAATGGAAACAGCCAGCCCCCGAAGATGTGGATGCGGCAAAATTTTTGCTCCAAGAAGCGTCCTCCCGTGAAATTGCTTTCTTGCTTCCTGCCGATACTCAATCTGGGTTTGACATTGGCCCAAAAACGATTAGCCAATTTGTCGAGTTTTTAGCAAAAGCAAAAACTGTTTTTTGGAATGGTCCTTTAGGATGGTTTGAAAAAGAACCCTACTCCTTAGGTACAAACACCATTGCGAAAGCGCTTGCCGAAAATCCAAATTGTGTAAAAGTTGTCGGCGGCGGTGATACGGTGTCAGCCATTAATCAAGCCGGTTTTGCAGCCAAATTCGACCATCTTTCTACAGGCGGAGGTGCTGCTTTGGAATATTTGGAAAACGGTGGCCTACCGGGAATTGAAATTTTGAAAACCATTGGCCATAGGGCCGAATCCCCTTCCTTGACTTAAATTAAGGCGCTGACATTATGAGCAATCAAAAACACGTTCTCCTTTGCGGTAACTGGAAGATGAATTTTGGTCCAAAGGAAACCCAAGCGTTCTTGGAAAAGTTAGAGTGGAATAAAAAATCCAACGCACAGATGCGCATTTACGTTCCCTATGTCTCGTTAACAACAGCACAAAATACTTTGGAGAAAAGGGGCCTGCTCGGGCGTGATACCGTTTCGATTGGGGCTCAAAATGTGCATTACGAAAAATCAGGGGCCTTTACCGGCGAAATTTCTGCACTGATGCTGACGGAAGTTGGAATTCGTCACACCCTGGTGGGTCACTCGGAGCGCAGGCAGTATTTTAATGAAACCAATGAAACCGTTTTAAAACGCACCGTCCATAGTTTAGAGCAAGGGCTAGAAGTACTATTGTGTATTGGTGAAACGTTAAATGAAAGAAATAGCAATCAGACGGAGTCCGTGTTGACCACCCAGCTTGCGGCGATTTTGGATCACGCCACTTGCCAAGCTCACTTCGGAGATGCGCTACACCTTGCCTATGAGCCCGTCTGGGCCATTGGAACGGGTGTTGTGGCAACCCCCTCACAGGCGGAGCAAGCCCATTCGTTTATTCGGGAAATGCTTCATACCAAATTGGGATCGGAAAAAGCACTGAAGACTAGGATCCTTTACGGAGGCAGCGTTTCTCCGCAGAACTTCAAGGACTTATTAGCTTGCCCGAATATTGATGGCGGTTTGGTAGGTGGAGCAAGTTTAAAGCTTGATTCCTGGCACGCTTTATGGAATTTAATATAAGAGCAAGAAAGGTCGCTATTTTATGATTACTTTTTTAACCGTGGTTCACATTACGACGATTGTATTTCTGGTCATTGCCGTTCTTTTGCAATCGGGCAAGGGTGCAGAAATCAGCGCCTCTTTTGGTGGATCCAGCCAGACGGTTTTTGGAAGCTCAGGCGGCGCAAACTTTTTTCAAAAAATGACTTATGCTCTCGCGGCGGTATTTATGTGCACTTCGCTCGCGCTAACGATTTTACCGGGCAAAATTAAAAAGAGCGTTTTTGAGGGGTACACTCCCCCTGCTGCT
>CAIMNF010000514.1 GCA_903842755.1 Oligoflexia bacterium | reverse complement strand
GCGCTTTTTTGGGTTTCGTCTGGAAATCCGCTAAGTTTACCCTTAATGGATCATCCGCCGTTCGTCCTAGATAAAGCT
The DNA here is from genome assembly GCA_903842755.1 of Oligoflexia bacterium. Lineage (GTDB taxonomy): Bacteria > Bdellovibrionota > UBA1018 > UBA1018 > CAIMNF01 > CAIMNF01. The sequence continues at coordinate 18,570 of CAIMNF010000514.1, read as the reverse complement.
GGTTTTGATCATCCCGCTGTAGGTATTTGTAGAAGCGATCAAAAATTTGTTTTTGAATGTCGCTAAAATAAGAACTCCGGACATCTCGATCAATATGGCTAATGATGTGCACAATTTTTAATATGCTACATGCCCAATTTCTTAAGTTCTGATTATTCTCGGAGCTTGCAAATTGGAGAAGCTCGCGCACATCTTGGCAATCACTTATTTTCTTTGGCATTTCAATTGTTAAGCCGTCCGGATTTTCGGGCTTCAAAAAATACCGCTTAATAAATCGGCAAGCCTCTTGAACTGTTCCTTGAAGCTCAGCCGCTTCGATCGGGTCCTCAAGGTCATAACCGTAGGCATGAACAAAGTTTTCAATGGATTCTACTCCGCTAAAGCTTCCCCGAAGGCCCTGCTTGGAATCTAAAAGCGACATTCCCCCGATCAGAACATCTAAAACGCTTTCACCCATTTGCCATTTTTTTTCAGTCATACGCTGCTCACGAGGTTAACCTAGTGGCTAGTCAAATTCCAGCGAAGAGTTAGACAGGTGAACCCTGCTCTGTTAGGCTTCTAGCTGCATGGATCTAAACAAAATAAAACGCTTTTTAATCACCTTTTTCGCCACAGCCGCAGGGTCTGGCCTTACCCCTAAAGCTCCAGGAACAGCGGGTACCGTAGTGGGCCTCCTGTTGGTTTATGGATTACAGTCGCTTAGCTTCACCACTCGATTCGTGTTGTTTGTTCTTCTTTTTATTGTGGGCTGGTGGGCTTCCTTAGAATGGAGCAAGATTAAGAATCAAAAAGACGCGCAAACGATTGTCATTGACGAAGTCTTGGGTTACTGGCTGACGCTAATCCTACTTGAGTTTTTTTGGGGCGAAGTTTTTACCTTTAACGTGCGCCTCACCTTCGCTTTTTTTGCCTTTAGACTCTTTGACATTCTTAAGCCCCCCCCGATCCGCCAACTCGATCGATGGGGAAAACATTTTGAAATTGGCCCGCTCCAATCTCTCGGCGTCATCGTAGACGACCTTTTAGCAGGGGTCTACGCCGCAGGTTTAATGGCGATCGTTCATTACTGGATCACGAAATAATCCTATACTTTACTAAATAATCCAATTATATTAAGGCGCGAATGTTTACTCAAAATAAATTGAAGATTTGTGTATTTTTAAGCGTATTTTCTTTGAGTTTTTTTTCAGGAACTTCCGCAAGAGCAACAGAGCTTGATTTCGGCTATGGCTATTTTCATGGTGAACCGCTTAGACCCGAAGACGATATTCAAAACAAAAACCGCCCCGTTTCTTCACTACTCTTGCCCACCGTAGAGAGTTCAAAGTATCACTACCGGCTTGAACGTTTCAATGCCACTCTCAGCCTTTCAGGCTTTCCACTGGAACCTCGCCCAATGGAATTAGACGAGCTCCCGCCTGAGAACACGATTACCCAAAGTGACTTCCAAGAAAATTTAGGTTACATTGACGGTTTTTTTGCGATCAAAGATTACCTAACCTATCGCCCCGCAATGAATCAACAAGAAGTAGCGACCCTTGAACTTTACAATGATTTTTCTGCCCAACACCAACTCCCAGAGAGCTACTTGGAATATAAAACCACTTTGAAAAATTCTGGAACAAGTGAGGACTCGGCCGGGCTGATGCAATCGCTTGCCCAAATCTCCCAGCAATCAAAATCGGACGAACCCCTCAAGGGGCTTAAAGTTGCGATCGACCCAGGTCACATGGGCGGTGATTTTTGGGATAAAGAGACCGGGAAGTTTGTAAAGCCCGTGAAGACAAAGCCATCTACACTTTTGGGCGAATCGGTCAAAGTGAGCGAAGCCGACTTAAATTTGAACACTGCCTTTTTAGTCGCGACCGAACTTGAACAATTAGGTGCAGAAGTCTTAATTACGCGAACCGGACAAACTACCGTGACCTCAAAAACGATGGAAGATTCGAAGCAGTATTGGACGCCTTTTCGGATGGAGTACATTTACGGCGCAATGGATTCTTGGCTTTTCCCTTACAATAAAAAATCCGATTCGGTTTACATGAACGAATTTCAAGACTGCGTAAAAGATAAAGACCGTGACACAAAATGGATCGACAGCAATTATTATATTCAAGGCGAAGACCTGCAGGCCAGAATCGAAAAAATCAATGCATTCAAACCAACCATCACGCTTGATATTCACTACGATGCAGATACCGTTGAACTCCAACACTCTTTAGATGAAGTCAAAACCTACATTCCAGGCGGGTTTATGAACACGAATTATAATGCCCTCCCTAGCCTTCAAATTCAGCGGGAATCTGGATCACGAAAAACCCGTGCGTTAGCTCTAAAACATTTACTTGAGCCAAACCGTTGGAACGAATCTAAAAAACTGGCGCAATCCATTGTAAGTTCCATTACTACGCACACCGGCGTGGAGGCTCGCGACGTTACGTACAATGGGTTTAAAGTTTCTAAGGGGGTTTTTACTCGGAATCTTTACATTACGCTCCACTCTACCCAAGGACTCATTGTTTATATTGAAGGGCTTAATTACGATTACACTGAAGAATATGAGCGAATGATCAAAGTGGATCAAACGGGAATTTACCATGGCATTCCTTTCAATTACCCCAAAAGAATTGCCCAAGTGGCTAAGGGTATTTCCGACGGTGTGATTCGATATTTTCATCACTAAGCTTTACATTTTCCTTGGCGTTGGCTTCATGGCTTACGTCCGTGGCCCGGACACGATGAACATTTTCACGTCAGACCGACCTGCCCTGTTATTGGAGGACAATGCACTCCGCAAGCCCCTGTCCCACAAGGCGATGGCTGCGCGGAGCTAAAAGGTACACGCCAATCCGATGATTTTAATGAGGAATTTTTTAGTCAACCGCTCCCGGAGGCGTGCAACGCATTACGAAAAGAACCGTGAAAAAATTTTAAATCACCTAAACCTAAGGAATGGCATATGCTATGCAAATCCCTTAGAAAAAGGTTAAGTTCGAATCAACCCAGCGGAAGCAAAACCAGGAAGCAAAATGAGCAGCAAAGCCGGCAACAAAGCCAAAGGAGAAGAAGAAAATGGAAAAAAGCAATGACCACCTAAAAGGTGAAATGATGAACAGCCAGAACAAAGGTAAAGCCATTGATCTCGCCATTCAAACCATCGAAAAACAATTCGGCAAAGGCTCAATCATGCGCCTAGGCAATGAAGAATCACTGATCAATGGTGATATTCCTGTTGTTCCAAGTGGATCGTTAGGACTTGATCTTGCTTTAGGTATTGGAGGTTATGCTCGCGGCCGGATTATTGAAATTTATGGCCCAGAGTCTTCCGGTAAAACCACTCTCGCCCTTCACGCAGTAGGTGAAGCACAAAAACAAGGCGGCGTTGCTGCTTATGTGGATGCAGAGCACGCCCTTGACGTAAGCTACGCGCGCAAGTTAGGCGTAAGGACGGACGATTTACTCATTTCTCAACCCGATACCGGCGAACAAGCGCTGGAAATCGCAGACATGCTCGTACGCTCAGGCGGTATCGACATTTTGGTAGTGGACTCGGTTGCGGCGCTTGTACCGCGCGCCGAAATTGAGGGTGAAATGGGCGATTCACACATGGGCCTCCAAGCACGCCTGATGTCCCAAGCGTTAAGAAAACTAACAGGTTCGATTAACCGCAGCAAAACCTTAGTGATCTTTATTAACCAAATCCGAATGAAAATTGGGGTCATGTTTGGTAGCCCCGAAACCACTACCGGTGGTAACGCATTAAAATTTTATGCATCCATGCGACTGGATATTCGTCGAATTCAAGCAATTAAAGATGGCGAAAACGTCATCGGAAACCGCACTCGGGTCAAAGTCGTAAAAAACAAACTTGCACCTCCGTTTAAGGAAGTTGAATTTGATATCCTTTACGGCGAAGGAATTTCAAAAGAAGGCGATCTATTAGACATTGCCGTTTCGCAAAACTTGGTCGAAAAAAGCGGAACCTGGTTTGCTTACAAAGACGAGCGCATGGGCCAAGGCCGCGACAACGCCATTCAATGGCTCAAGGCGCATCCAGAAGTGATCAAAACCCTGCGGGACGATGTGCTTAAAAAATCAGGCATAGGCGCGAAACCAGCGACTTCCGCTGTACCTGCTGGTGGGGTAATAGGCGGCGCGATGACAGCGCCTCAACACGAGCAAAAAACCCCTGCAGCGCATGCACACGGAACTACAAACACCGCTGCTGTAGCAGCCGCAAATGGAAAAATGGCTACACCCTCTAAAGAAATGGCAAAAGCAGCACAGCTGAAAAAATAGTGAGCAAAACTCTTCTCTGCAACGCTTAGAACGCTGCGCGGGAAAGTTAAATTTAGAAAAGCCTCGGGAGATTAAGAATCTCCCGGGGCATTTTTCATTTTTTGCATTTAATATTACCAGGAGCCGATTGCGCCGTTGCCGTTGACTTACAATTCGCGCAAGCCGCACTTACCGTGCAGAGCATGATTTTCCACATCTTGTTTCTTAAACTAGACATCCCCGTATAGAGCGCCGCCGCAAATCCTAAAACGAGCATTAAAACCAGCACAAACTCAAGAACGGCTTGTCCACGATTTTCGTTTTTTCGAACCCCTAATTTCAGGGTACATTCCTGGGTTTCCACTCTTTCTATTTTACGATACAGTGAACCAATATGGAAGAAACACATCTTAATCCAGAGACTCCCGCTCCAAAATCCCCTTTAAAGCGCGCCATCATTCCCGTCGTCATTATTCTAGCGGTCGTAATTGGGGCACTTCTTTTGATTAAGGCTTCTACTCCACAAAAAGCAAACGTCAATGCACCCGTTGCGGATTTGACCGAGGGAGCAGAAGTTCCAAATTTTGATTTAACTGGTTTGGATGGAAGATCCGTCCCTATCTCCACATTCAATCACAAAGTAATGATGATTAATTTTTGGGCAACTTGGTGCGAAGCCTGTATGGAAGAGATGCCCTCAATTGTTGCACTTCGCGATCGTTATGCACCCAAGGGCTTTGAAATACTCGCGGTCGACGTAGATGAAAATCCACAGCAAGTCGTGCCGGCAGTAGTGCAAAAATACCAAATGAAATTTCCAGTTTTTACCGATAAGCCAGGCACTCTTGCCGAGATATTTGACCTGCATGCCATTCCCCTAACCGTGATCATTAATCATGATCGAAAGATTTTGTTAGTAGAACCAGGCGGACGTGATTGGGGTGGGACGGAAGTTCAGCAGCTGATGGATAAGTGGCTTGCAGATTAGGCGAAATCTATTAGTAATGTCACATTTGATTAAAAGACTTATTCATTGCACTGGGTAGTAAGCATTTCTGTCTCTGAATAGACATAGCTTATCGGCAAAGAAGCAGAAAAGCCGCTACAAGTAATTGTAAGACTATCTGATATGGTTACATCAGGCTCACTCTGAATCTTAGTGATTGTGCGGCTAAAGTTAGGCTTAGGATTAGCAATCACACTTAGATTACAACTTGATCCAGCCGCAATACTTGAACAACTTCCAGTGAGTGTCATGGCCGTAGATACCAGGGAAATAATACAACCATCTGCTTCGGCCGAACCCGTATTGGCAATGGAAAAACTTTTTGCCACCGGAGTCGGATTAGTAGCGTAATACTGACTTTCTCCACAATTATACCCTGTGACGCTGGATAACGTTAATGAAGATATCGAATTTCCCGCCTCTATAAAACTTAACACTGGTGTTCCGGCACCACCACTGCTACTTCCACTGCTACTTCCACTGCTACTTCCACTGCTACTTCCACTGCTGACAACTTGGTAAGATATAGAAAGATTTGCTTCTGTTGTTGTTCCGCAGACCAAAAGGAGCGGCGTAGTTAATGTCAAGCCACCCTCGCCCGCTGCTGGCGAAGGAGTGATTGTACTTGCATTACAACTACTTCCCGCCGCAATCGTACTGCAGCTTGCATTATTGGTAACTTGAAAGTTAGTGGAGTCCCCAGCCGTAAGCGAACAATTGGAAAGCGATCCTGTGCTTGGATTACTGATCGTGACCGCGACCGGCACACCACTCGTGCCTGCAACTGTTGCAGATAAACTGCCGACCAGGGCTAAAGTAGGCAAAGTGGACGAAACGGAGCTATTGGTATAGGTAAAGTTTTCTGACAATGTCTGCAGCACACCTTCTTTGTTGGCGTAATTCACCACAAATGACGCAGTTTGCGGACCAATAGTCGAAGTTGAATAGCTGGGGCCTTCGATGGTGTACCAACAACTCGCTCCAGCTGCGAGGACAGTTCCGCAAGGCGAATTTCCGCTCGTCAACACGGTATAACCGGCTGGAACTGTTTTTGTAATGCCAATTGCACTTAGCGCAGTCGAAATATTCGTCAACAATAAGGTTGCGGTTGCCCCGGGGCCATTGAAAGAAGTGCTTGAGGCGCTCAGCGTAAGCACAATATCCGTGTTTCGCGATGCCAATTGGGAGGCACTTAAAGTACCACTTGGGCCCATGGAGCCCGGCTTTACCATCCCGCAATTTTGAAAAAGGCTAAACTGAACCACCAGTGCAGTAACGCTATAGATCAAATATTGCTTTGCTTTCAAATATTTTAAAATCATGAATTCCCCCGATGGACATTCATAGGATATAATATATAACTTTTTTAGTCAATTATAAGAAATATCATTTATATGTATGAAATTATTCAATTATTTGATTAAAATTCGAACAAATATAGCTCACCAGGCTAAGCGGTAAATCATTTCCTCAAACTGGGCGTAGGGAAGAACCACAAAATCAGAATCATACCCAGGCAAGACTGCCCCCTTGTTTTTTAACCCTAGTGCTGTCGCCGCATTTAATGTGGTGGCCGCAAAGACTTCGGCTGCGTTCATCTTCATATAGAGGGCTCCTAAGTGCATCATGAACGGCAAATTTAAGGAGTAACAGGAGCCTGGATTAAAATCGGTCGCAAGGGCAACTTGCGCACCGGAATCGAGTAATGCCCGAGCGGGAGCGAAATCAACTTTTAAAGAAAATGCCGTGCCAGGCAAAAGAGTGGCCACCGTGCGCGAATTCGCGAGTGCCTGAATCCCTTTGCGCGAAATTTTAAGCAAGTGATCCACCGAAAGCGCCCCCATTTTTACCCCCAGTGCGGACGCCTCGGTGTTCGTCAGTTCGTCTGCATGGACTTTCAATTTGAATTTAAGCTTTTTTCCAGCAGTTAAAACTTTCTTGCCCTCGCCCAGCGAATAGTAGCCGTCATCAATAAAAACATCAACGTTCTCAGCGAGGTTTTGTTTTCTAATCACCGGAAGCGTTCGATGAATCATTTCATCGAAGTAGCTTTTTTTTGATCGTTCTCTCGGAACATCGTGAGCCCCCAAATAAGTGGAAACGAACGTCATGTAAGGAAACTGTTGTTTTAACGATTGAACCACTCGAAGACATTTTAACTCGGCATCGTGTTGCAGACCATAGCCAGATTTACATTCTAAAGTTCTCACTCCAAAGGCGTGCGCCACTTTTACACGTCGGATGGCGCCTTCCAAAAGTTCTTCAAAGGAAGCATCCCGAGTCGCGCGGACGGTGGATTGAATACCGCCTCCGGAACTTGCGATTTCGGCATAGCTTGCACCCGCACACCGGCTTGCAAACTCGTTTGATCGCGAACCCGCAAAAACCAAATGGGTGTGAGAATCTACTAACCCGGGCATAATGGCTCTTCGATTTTCTAAATCTAAAACTTTGATTTTAAAATACTTTTTAGGAATTTTCGAAGTTGGCCCGACCCAAATCACTCTTCGTGAATCATATACGACAGCCCCGTCCTTTAAGGGGACCAAATCGGACTCTCTTAGAAGCCGTCCCTTCTTTTGCACTACTTTTTCAGCCGTATAAACAAAAGAAGCGTGAATCATGCACTGAGGCTTAGATTTTAAGTCGATGGATCCTTTTGGGTTCATGGCGATTATCGTAGTTCGATCGATTTAATGCCGACTTCCCTATTAAATAAAAATTTACTAATAATATAGGCGGATGTGACCGGCTTATTCGTTTCAGGATCGGTAATTTCATATTGAGCCGTATTTACATTAAAATCCAAATTACCGGTCACCGAATCACGATTTCCCCGTAGCCCATTCACCAAATAATCGAATGTGAGAGTTCCCGTTTTATGTTCCACATCGACCGTACCACGTAAGATGATCACATTGCGTCCGGCTTTCTTTCGTAGCACCGCACCCTCATCCGATTCGATGGTCTTAATTGAATAGGGGGTGACCACTCCTTTTTCGTTTTTGTAATAAAAATCTAGAATTGTATTTTGAGCATCCAGATCCACTCCAACTTCATACTCTTCTCCCGGATAATTCTGGGCGGTCACATTGACTAATACCGCGGCTCTCGTTTCTTGCACGCCAACCGCTGCCCCTAAAAGGAGTAAAATCTTAAGCCAATTCTTTACGATCATCATCTAGAACTACTCCTCCGCTGCCCAGCCAGCACTTCCCAATTCATCAACAAAATTGATTTAAACGCAAAAATGCGTTGCGTCAATTACAAATTAATCTTTTTCTTGGAAATCCCGATCAGAAAAATCTCTTTGCTTTCCTTTCGAGTGCTCTTCGGCCGCAAAACCTCAACCTTTCCAAACCGTTCGTCCAGCTGACTCTTCAAGTTTGCAAAATCATCGGAGTGGAAAAACTTGCAAACAAAATTTCCACCCGACCTTAAAAAGCGATCCGCAACTTGGATGGAAAGCTCACAAAGCTCCATGGAGCGTGCCTGGTCGGTTACTCGTATTCCGGTTGTCTTTGGCGCCATGTCGGAGAAAACTCCATCAAAAGGCGGAGTAAAGCCATTTTCTACCATCACCTGATCCAGGTGCAAGTCGCGTAAATCAGCCTCAATAAAGACTACATTGGCCAAAGTCAATTGAACGCGGATTAAATCAATCCCCAATACGCGGCCCTGATCGCCCACTTTTTGCGAAAGGTACTGCGACCACGATCCAGGAGCGGCACCTAAATCAAGGCACTTCATCCCGGGCTTAATGATTTTATATTTTTGATCAATTTCTTCTAATTTAAAGATCGACCGCGCGGCAAAATTCTCTGCTTTTGCCTTGTGATAGAAATGATCCCGCTTGTTATAGGCCATGCGGCCATCTTAACTCAAGCCGCTTGATTAAAATACTTTTTAAAGTTTTGAACAATCGCTGGAACGTTTAAGGGCTTAACGACGTAATCGGTGACTCCTGCCTCTTTTGCCTCTTTCAGACTGCAATCTTCACCTTCTGCCGTCACCATAATAAATGGAATGTGTTTAGTAGACCGTGACGCACGAACGCGTTTCAATAACGCAATGCCCGTACACACCGGCATCGTCCAATCAGAAATAATCAGATCGACACGTGGGTTTGCGTTTTCTAAAATAATCCACGCGTCCGCGCCGTTGTCTGCGACCACCACATCCGGGTAACCGAGCTTTGCAAGTTGAAGCTGGATCATTTTTCTTACCGTTGGCATATCATCTACAATCAATATTTTCATAAATCCTATCCTGCTTTCTTCATGATTTGATTAATCGCTGCATTACTCGTCATTACTTCTGAATAAAAAGTTCCAATTTCGGTTTCAAATGGAAGAACGACGCATGTTCCTCCTCCGAAGTGTTTAATTTTGTGGTCTTTCCCCCAAACGCAAGATGGAATCGCCATTTGCACGGCGTACCCGAGTTGCCCAAGCTCCACTTTCGCTTGCCCCAAAATCATGTTCGCTAACTCGCCCACTAAATCTACGTTTTTTTCGGTAATTGCGGGACAATCCTCGCCGAGCATATTTTTAGAGATTCCGCAAAAAATCGCCTCAGACAAACTTATCGCAAAAGAACCATTGAACGTCTCCGAAACGACCGAAATAATTCCGCTTACATCCCCGAGCAGTAAAGGATCGGTTGGTTTCTTCATGGTGGGTTTGCCGGGCTTTGCTTCCAAAAAGCATTGAATCTTTAGAACTTTAATGGTGGCATTTAAAAAGGGATTGATTACGTTGACGTCAAAGTCTTTTTGTTTTGCCAGACCAAAATCAATTAATGCGCCTTTTAAGCTCATTTTGCAGATAAAGATGCGATCCAACCCGTTTGAAACAATTTGATGAACAACAGCAGGAATTCCGCCCACAAAACGGACTTGCCCATTGACGGCTTTTAAGGCGCGGTAACCCAGAGTCATTTCCCTCAAAAAGGCACCCGTGATCGTTGAACACTCAGATGCCTGAAAAATAAATAGTTTTATCTTCGTATCGTTCAACACTTGGGTCATCACATCTCCGACACCAGGCTTTTCGCCTCCCAAGCATTCTCCCGAAAGCTTCACTAAAATATAGTCATTCTGATTTACAAACTCAAACGGCATATCGAATCCCCCCGTCTGACTTGCCCGCAAGCACTTCGTAGAGCACAGAGGCTAAAATCTCTTGCGTAAAGGGTTTTAACACATACTTCGCCACGTTGTACTTTAAGCAAACATTAATTTGTTCCGAATTCGTTTCTGCCGTAAGCATAATGACCGAAGGGTACTCCTTAAAAAGTTCAATGCTCCGAATTTTTTCGAGTAAATCTTTTCCGGTCATGGTGGGCATCATCCAATCCAAAAACACCACATCAATGGCTTCATTCATCGCCGCAGCCACTTGTAGGACTTTTTCTGCTTCTTGGCCGTTCGCCGCTTCAAAAAAGATGAATTGATATTCGCGTGTTTGTGCCTTTTCCAAATAACGGCGGATCACAATTCTTAGGTTGTCCGAATCGTCCACAATTAAAATGCGAACCTTATTTTGGTCGTGCTCTGTTGCTTTACTCATAACTTAAACACCCTTGGCAATCGAATTTCAAAGCGGGTATAGGACCCTGGTTTGCTAGCGATATCGATCGTTCCACCCAGTGATAATATGCGCTCCTTGACCGCGCTTAAGCCCACTCCGCGTCCCGAAAGTTCGGTTACTTCTTGCTTCGTGCTTAAACCGTCTAAAAAGATAAATTCGTAAACTTTATCGTCTGGCAAACGATCTAAATTTACATCCGGCATAATTTGTTTCTTTGAAACTATCGTCCTTAGTTTATTTGCATCAAGTCCGGCACCGTCATCTTCAATTCGCATAATAAAACGCTCGCGCCCATCTTTTATAATTTGAACACTTAGCTTACCCGCTGCAGGTTTCCCCACCGACTCGCGCGCGGAAGGAAATTCGATGCCATGATCAATAGAGTTTCTCACCAGATGCGTAATCGCCGTCTCCAGAACTTCGACGATGGATTGATCTAATTCTAAACCATCATCGGCTGAAAAGGTCAGGTCTACTTTTTTCTTTAAAAGATCAGCCGCTTGGTGCACCGTTCGCGTGGCAAAAGTTTTAAGGCGCTGAGCAGGAATCACCCGGAGCGAAATAAAGAACTCCATAATCCCCATGCTTTCTTTTTCCATCTCGCCCACCAAGTTTACTAACTGATTTGGGAAACCTTCATCGGAGAACTCGCTTTTAAGCTCTTGCGCAAAAGAATTCAGTCGTACTCTAATTTGTTGAAGTTTTTTGAAACGTCCTTGAAGTTCATCGAGCTTCGTATTTGAAATCCTCAAGGTAGACGGTGCGACTTGAGAATCGGACTCTTCTTGAGTGGCAGGGGCCGAAACGGTTTCCAAAGCAGGCATAGCTTGAGAAGAAGATGCACCTCCCACCATCCATCCCGCTTTTACGTTCGAAACAATTAGCCGCAATCCATCCACTAAACGGTCGGAAGGTTCTTCCAACACCACATTTTCTTTAATCCGTTGCATTTGACGAACTAAATAATCGGTCGATTCTTGAACGTGTTTGAGGATCACTGCGTGACCATAGAGCGACCCATTCGTCAGTGCGGTCAGGACACTCTCCAAGCGATGGATAAAATCCCCTAGGCCTGGAAACTGCAAGGAACGAGCTCCACCCTTTAGGGTATGGTAAATACGGTATAAATCTTTGACTTCGCGGTCATCCCGGCATTGAATATAGCTTTTGCTTTGGTTCAACTGATCCAACGCATCCTCAGCAAATCCCACGTCTAATTCACGTAAATCTTTAAGATCAAGCGCCTGAGCCAAATAGCGTTCGACGACTTCTTTGATCGCTGGGGCCTGAAACGGTTTAGGAATGAAATGAAAAGCACCTTTACTTTCCAGTTTTGTCTGTGTTTCAGCATCGTATTCGGCACTGACCATCACGACCGGCAAAAAATGGAGTCGACAATCTCTTTTTAACACCTCTAAAAACGCGGTTCCGTTCAATTGAGGCATAAAAAGATCGCAAAAAATAAGGGTTGGCAACTCTTTTGCTTGCTGGAGGTATTCGAGTGCCTCTTTACCGCCGCTAAAGGTTTTTAGGGTGTCATTCGGCAAGCAAAGCTTCATCTGCTCCGTCATGTACCGAAGCGCGACTGTTGAATCGTCAATGTAGATAAATTGTCTTCTCACTCTTGTCTTAACGGCAAAAGTGAAAAAATCTTTAGGGAAATGATCGAGACTACATCACGGTGACTTTTCGCAATAAATCTAAATCTTCCAGGGCCTTACCTGAACCCCGAACCACGCAAGTCAATGGGTCTTCTGCGACTGTAACGGGCAGACCGGTCTTTTCTTTGATCAAAATGTCTAAATTCGCCAAAAGCGCGCCACCGCCCGCAAGAACAATTCCATTGTCCACAATATCTGCGGCCAGCTCTGGAGGCGTACGTTCAAGCGCCGTCTTAATGGCATCCACAACTGCGCTGACCGGCTCAGCCAAGGCATCCCGAATTTCTTCACTATTTAGTTCGATGGTTTTAGGGGCACCGCTAATTAGGTCGCGCCCTTTTACTTCGTGCGTTTTCTCTTCCTCAAAAGGATAGGCACACCCAATCGTCATTTTAATTTGTTCAGCCGTGCGTTCCCCAATGAGCAAGGAGTATTTTCGCTTAATATAATTTACAATGGCTTCGTCAAACTTATCGCCGGCTACCCGGACAGATTTCGAATACACGATCCCGCCTAAGGAGATCACCGCTACTTCGGTTGTTCCGCCACCAATATCGACAATCATGTTACCCGATGGCTCACGGATGGGTAACCCTGCCCCAATGGCCGCGGCCATGGGTTCTTCAATCAAATAAACTTCGCGAGCCCCCGCTGACTGCGCGGACTCCTTTACCGCTCTTTTTTCAACTTGGGTAATGCCGTAGGGAATACAAATCATAATTCGAGGTCGAATAAAACTTCTCCCCTCGGAGGCTTTCGTAATAAAATACTTTAGCATTGCCTGCGTCACTTCAAAGTCTGCAATCACCCCATCTTTTAACGGGCGAATGGCTTGAATAGAGCCAGGCGTCCTCCCGAGCATTTCTTTGGCTTCTTTTCCCACCGCAAGCACGCGAGTTTGTCCCCGAGCATTGCGATGAATGGCGACAACCGATGGCTCATTCATAATCAGCCCGCGCCCTTTTGAGAAGACGAGTGTATTTGCAGTACCTAGGTCGATTGCTAAATCATTTGTGAAAAATTCTAATATTTTTTGAATCATCGTTCCCTGCCCGTTGTCGTCCCCTTCACGCTACCACTTATAATGCCTTATTTGTTCTCCGCGCACTGCAATTTCACTCATCGCTTTAATGCCTACTTCCAAGTGCAAATCCGTATATTGTCTAAACACCCCTGAAGCCGACTTTTTAGTTTTAATCCCCCCACGCCGCAGGGGCAAATCAGAAACCAAAAGCAAAGCCCCAATTGGAACTTTACTTGCGAAACCTACAATAAACAACGTCGCAGTTTCCATATCGATCGCAAGCGCGCGCTCATGATAAAGTTCGGCCTTAAATTTATTATTAAACTCCCAAAACCGATAGTCCGTCGTGTGAATAACGCCCGTGCGGTAATCCATGCCTTTTTCTACTAGAATTTGCGAAACAAACTTTTGGACCTTAAACGTAGGCAGTGCAGGCGCCTGGCGTGGCATAAAATTATGACTAACGCCCTCGTCCCGAATTGCAGCCGTTGGCAAAATAAAATCACCCTTTTTTAACGAATGATGAAGTCCGCCACACATTCCTAAAAATAAAACCGCTTTGGGATTAATTACTGCCAAAATTTCAATAATCAACGCAGCCGTTGGCGAGCCGATTGAAAAATTAATGATCGAAACGCCATCTTTTTTACTATGAACAGCGCTCATTGCGGACCCACGAGTCCTAACGCCGTTACAAAGCTTCTCGAAGCGTTCCATATAATATTCAAAATTGGTGAGAATAATTTGGCTTTGGAACTGATCTAAAGTGCTACCGGTATACCGCTCTAAAATGTCACGCGCGATCTTTTGCTTTCGCTTGTTCATGTAAATTCGGTTAGTATTCGGTATTAGGTAAGGATTTTTTTCCACTATAAAACAAGGTTACTTCATGGGAGATCGCCGAAACAAGCGAAATGTTTGAACAATGTCGCATTCTACAGCTCGTCACATCCCCATCTTACTTGATCCAATTACCCACTTTTTAAAGGAGGGGGCTCAAGCACTCCTTCCCAATTCTCCTTCCGGTATCATTTTGGATTGCACGTTTGGAGGGGGTGGGCATACTGCGCGACTTCTTGAATGCGTTCAAACAACGACACACTGCGTTTTAAGCTTAGACCGAGACCCTGAAGCAATCGAACGCGGCAAAATAAGATTTGCGGATGAGATCGCAACGGGAAAACTTGAACTCGTTCAGCGCCCCTTTAGTCAGGCCCTCGAAGCGGTAGGCGAGCGTCCTATCTACGGATTGCTCGCGGATTTAGGAATTTCAAGTGATCAGATTGATTCGGAAACCAGAGGGTTTAGCTTTCGTTTTCCGGCGCCTTTAGATATGCGGATGAACCCTACGACGGGACGCTCACTTTCCGAATGGCTTCACGTGGCGGGCGAAACAGAAATTGCAGACGTGATTTGGAAATACGGAGAAGAACGTCTTTCCAGAAAAATTGCGAAGCGCCTCGTTTTTTTAAGAGACCATCACGAGTTACCCGACGACGCCCGCTCCTTGGCCGATACGATTGCCAAGGTCTTCCCCCCTCACCTCAGATTCAACCGGACTCATCCTGCAACCCAAACCTTCCAAGCATTTCGAATTTTTTTAAACCAAGAGTTGGAAGAGCTAGAGATCCTGATTCAAAGGATTTTACCCAAAGTTTATTCCGGGGGACGCATTGCGATTCTTTCTTTCCACTCCCTAGAAGACCGCATGGTCAAAGAAGCCCTTCGGAATGTGGAGCTTTATTCGTTGCCCCAGCGAAAGGCAATTCAGCCTACGGAAGAGGAAATTTTGACGAACCCGAGGTCCCGAAGTGCCAAACTAAGATTGGCCGTAAAAAAATAAATGTTTTTTGACACTCCAGCCGATTAACCTCCGGGCTAAGGTTGTGATCCTACCAGAATCAAGTTAAACTAATTCTTATGAAGAAATGGGTTCCGATTTGGACCATCCCCGTCACTCTTGCGTTTGCTTTTGCTACGGTTTGGCTCCGATTAACGATTGTTCATTCCACTTACGAACTGAATCAAGCAAACCACGTCCTTCATAACCTTAAGCTTGAAAACGAAAAGTTAGAACTCAAGGTTGCGCAACTCCGATCGCCCCGAAGACTTGAATCCATTGCCCACCAAAAATTTAACCTCAATGCCCCAACCGCAGATCGAATCATCAGAATCAAAGAATGAGCACCCCCTCTTTTTATCAAACGGATTCGATTCGTATTCGACTAAGCGTTGTCGTCTTGGCATTTGCGTGCATTAGCTTAGGAATGGCGGGCCGAAGCACCTGGCTTCAGATCATCGGCGACCCAAAGTTAGAGAGTTTGGGGAAAAAACAATTTGAATCCAAATTCCTGGTCAAACCAAGGCGCGGACTGATTACGGATCGAACGGGTGAACCCCTTGCCATTAATTTGGAAACGACAAGCCTGGCTGGTAATCCATCAAAACTACTGCAAAATAAATCCTCACTCAACACCCTGGCACATGCACTGGGCGTCTCTGTACCCACGCTTAAAAAAAGCTTAAACCCTAAGAAATCGTTTACGTGGATTGAACGCCATATTTCCGACGATCGGCTTGAAAAATTTAAAAAACTCGACCTTACCGACGGCCTGTGGATGATCAAAGAAATGAAGCGCATTTACCCCCATGGCGAACTTGCGGCTCCGTTGATTGGCACAGTCAACATTGATGCAGAAGGTTTAGAAGGGGTAGAGCTTTGGAAAGACGTCCAACTGAAGGGAAAAAGCGCGACTTTCGATGCGATCCGCGATGCACTTGGTCGCCCTGCAAGGCTCAGTAACACAGGAGCCCCAGACACGGAAGACGGCAAAAATGTTGAACTCAGCATCGATGCTTCGCTTCAGTTTGGTGTGGAGCAAGTGCTACAAGAATCCATTGCAAGAACCCATTCCCAATCGGGCCTTGCCGTCGTGATGGATTCGAACACGGGCGAAATTTTGGCGTTGGCTCAAAATCCATCGTTTAATCCAAACCAAAGGGGTCTCAATGTCCTGACGGGAATGAACCGGAAACTGAAACTCTTAACGGATGGCTATGAGCCTGGCTCAACCTTAAAGCCGATTCTACTCTCTTCCGCACTCAGTGCCGGTATGAAAATCACGGACCAGCTTTTTGGCCACTTTGGAAAATTCGTCCTCCAAAACAAAACCATTAGCGAAGCAGAAGCACGCGAAAAATACGGCTACATTCCACTAAAAAAAATGATCGAAGTTTCAAGTAATATTGTGGCCGCAGAATTAGCTCTAAAAATTGGCGCTGACCAATATTTATCTACTCTGCGTGAGTTAGGATTTGGACAAAAATCCGGAACTCAATTTCCTGGGGAGATTCCGGGTGGCCTCCCCAACCCCAAGCAAGTAAAGCCGTTAAGCTTAGCCACCATGGGATTTGGACAAGGAATTTTTGTGACCCCCATCCAAATGATTAAAGCCTATGCAGCACTTTCGAATGGGGGCTATTTAATTGATCCTAGTCTCCTGAAGCGCAAACCAAACGAGATTATCCGAAAAGTTCCTGTTTTACGGAGCCAAGTGGTTCGTGACGCCACCCAGGCCATGCTTTTGGTAACGGAGGGCGAAAACGGGACCGGGAAAAATGCGGCCGTTGCAGGCTTTAGAATTGCAGGGAAAACGGGAACCGCTCAAACCGTTGATCCCCGCACAAAACGGTATTCCACTAATCGGCACATTGCCTCGTTCATTGGCTTTCCCCTTGGAACGAAACCCAATTTTACGATTTTAGCCCTTTTGGATAATCCCAAAGGCGTATATTTTGCGTCTCAAACGGCTGCGCCGCTTTTTGCAGCGGTTTTAAAACAGGTTGTGAGTCGCTACAGCATTCCCGCAACGGAACCCATGGCGCATCCTTTAGCTCAAACGTTGGCCCAGCCCACAATTTTACCCACAGCTTTACCCACAACTTTGCCCACGGCTTCTCAACAAAACCGAGTCATCGCACAGAATCCCCTACCCACGCTAAAAACTTCCATTATCAACGAAACCAGCTATGAGCAACACCTCCAAGAAGAGCTGATGCCTTCGCTTGTCGGTCTCACTGCTCAAGAAGCGATGGGACACCTAAAAGCCTTTTCACCCCAATTCCAAATCCATGGGTTTGGCTTGATCAAAAAACAAATCCCAGAATCAGGAGTCGCGCTCCATTCAGGACAAAAGGTTACCCTGTTCTTGGGAGAATAACCCCACTCAAAAGGATTCAATCAGTCATGAGAAAATTTCATGTTACCGCTCATTCAAAAGAGGTCATTCCTGGAAGCATCTTTTTTGCTCTAAAGGGGGCAAAAACAGATGGTCACCAATTTATTGCCGAAGCCATTGCAAAAGGAGCAGCGACGATCTACACCGAGGAAGCAACCCCTTTCAAAGAAGCCATCGTCCTGGGCAAATCAGCTAGAAAAAAGCTTGGCGAACTTGCAAGCGCCGCTTATGACCACCCCTCGCATCACTTAAAAATGATCGGGGTGACCGGCACCAGTGGCAAAACCACAACCACCTATTTGATTCACCACATTTTGACCGAAACGGGTTATTCATGCGCCCGGATCGGAACGAATGGAACATTTTTTAAGGGAAACGAAGGTGGCACGCAAAACACTACGCCCGACGCACTGGCCCTCCACGCCCTTTTTGATGATTTTAAAGCAAACGGGGCCACCCATGTGGTCATGGAAGTTTCTTCGCACGCGCTAGACCAGGAACGGGTTTGGGGAATTGAATGGGACGCAGTCGCATTTTTAAATTTAAGTCCAGAACATTTGGATTACCACCCGTCGCTTGAGCATTATTTCGAGGCAAAATCGAAGCTCTTTTTAGAGCACGTCACGTTCTCGCGTTCAAACGGAAAAGATCCAAAGAAAATCATCAATACTGCGCACGACTTCGGACAAAAGTTAACGAAACTAGTTCCCCACTCTTTTTTTGCGGATCCTGGAAAACAAATGCGAAACTTAAGAGCAACCGCGCAGGGGAT
>CAIMNF010000513.1 GCA_903842755.1 Oligoflexia bacterium | reverse complement strand
ATTTTATTTTTTGAATTTAAGATGGTTTGCTTGTCATGAATAGCTTGGATTAAAAGATTTCGATGCTCTGATGCGATTTCACTCGGATCGGTCACGATCGAAAGCAAAATTCCTTGGGCGAGTGCTAAAGTGAATATTTCCGTAAAAGTGGACGAGTGCAGACTTTGCTCTAATTCCTTCGGCTGCTCCACTTCGGAAATATTCAAGATGACAAAACGAGGTTTGGATTCGAATAATTGCCGAAGCGCTAGCCGGAGCACTTCCATATCGTTGGAGGAAATATTCCCGGTAAGTTTAAAGTGATGGATCGGATTTTCGTAGTGAAAGGCCAAGTTCATAGTCTTTATTCTACTGCGAGTTTTAGCGTAATGGTAGCGACAGGGTTTTGACGTCGCCAGTGTGTCAGTTTTTACTTAAGCAATCGAATGAAAAGGTCGATAATAGTTTAAGATGGCTTGGAAAAAGAAATGCTTAATCCTTCTGCTTTTCGTGTCGCACTCGGCCCGTGCGCTCCCTTATTTTTACCCCCAGGTCCGCTACGAAGATGCAGAAAATTTTTCACTCGGAGGGGTGAGTCTTCCGATGACCGATAGTGTGGTAGGAAATATGATGAATAATCCTGCCGGGTTAGCGAAGAACGAACTGTTTCAAGCTGAATATCTTAATTTAGGTTTGCAGGGGAATTCTAGCACTTTTGCTCACTTTGGGACGAGTACAATATCGGAACCGAGTATGAAAAGTTATTTAACCCAGCTCAACGCAGATGCGAATAGTTTGTATGGGATGGGGGGATCGCTTTCAAGCGCAATCAGTTGGAAAGGGTTTGCATTTGGAGTCGTGACGCAGCAGAGCTTTTCGGCGGTATCAAGTAATGGTACTATTTCTTATACCTCTACCGCGCAAACGATACCGGCGATTGCATTTGGTATTCCCTTGGCTCGCGGGGTGGTGCGATTGGGGTACAGTTTACAATACGTAAATCAAACCTCTGGAATTGCATCAACCAGTGCAGCGAATGGCCCCTATGGTTATACTTATGGATTACTTCAGGGGCATGGATTCTCCAATAATGCCTCCGCTAACTTTGTTTTTCCTTATACCTATTTGCCGACCGTTTCCGTAATCGCGAGAAATATTTTAGGGTTAAACTATTCCTCCGGCAGTTTGCTGGGGCGAGCGGATTCACCGGCTGGTTTACCTCAGAATGAGCCCATGGTTGTAGATGCTGCCTTAAATTTTACGGTGCGTGTTACTGGAACGATGAAGACCATTTGGTATTTTCAATATCAGGATGCGTTTCATGCGATTAACACATCCGTTACAGAGCACTTCGCGACAGGGGTTGATTTTCAATTTTCGAAAGCATTTAGTCTAAGAGGCGGGCTGACCGGCGGAAATAATTTTTTTGACCCTCAATTCTCGTTAGGAATGGGGTATCGCAATGATGGCCATATTATTAATTTTGCGTGGTATCACGAGAGAAATCCCCTCGCGGGTGGACCGGGATATGATACCCGCTATATGTTGCAGTATACACTTCGATTTAATGATTCGCCAAAAGTAAGTCGGACAAAGGAGAAGAAATGAATCACGCATGGAGTGTTTTTGCTAGAGACGAGGCCACGGAGCGAAACTGGATTCAGCAAATAAAAGCATTTCAGCGAAGCGCTGGGGGGGCACTTGGGAACGGAGTGGTCAGCGGGAATGAAAAAGTGAACTCCGTTGTTTTATTTGATGCAGAACGGAATGATTGGCGGGAGATTGCACAGGGAACTTCGCGTGAAAATCGCTATTTTATTTTGGTGCTCGAGGAGTCTTCCTTCCTCCCTCAAAGTAAAGATTTAGAGTGGGTCGATGATGTTATGGTCTTTCCGTTCAGAATGGTCGAGCTGCTTTCTCATTTCCGTCGCGGACATCAGGAGCAGTTTCATGCGGAAGTCATTTCGGAGATCGATCGTACACAGCAGGCTCTTGCGCAAGCCAATGAAACTGTCGAGCGGATCTTAAAATCAAAGACCCCAAAAAGATTCTCCGGAATACGAGGTGTTTCGATTATGAGCCGTCACCTTTCGGGGTTGAAGCCCGGGGGGGATTATTTCGATGTTTTTGAGCCCGAAGGGAAAGAATGGATTAACTTTTTAATGGCAGATAGTTCAAGTTATGGGCTTTCGAGTGCGTTGTTGGGTTTAATTCTAGCCAGTTCCGCAAAAATTGCGGGCGAAGCGCAGCTGAGTTCTTCGCGCTGGATTAAGGCGATCTTCTCTGAAATCAAACTGACGATGGGCGAGCAGGAACATTTAAGTATTTTTTACGGTCGAATGAACCGATTCGATTATACTTTGCACTATCAGCTTTTTGGCAGCATTGAAGCTTTTGCTGTGGACCGCGACGGGCAGAGTAAACGATTGGCTAAACAAGGCGACCGGCTTGCAAAAGAATTTGAAGGGTCAGATGAAGAGGGAATGGTAAAACTTAGTCCAAAAGACAGGCTCGTCTTACTATCGGACGGGTTTGTCGGGGGCACAGGCGGAATCGATGAACTTACTGAAATATTTGAAGCCAAAAGAGCTCAAGATCCTTTTACCCTGGTCAATGAGTTGGCCTTTCAGATTAAGTCAAAACTGACCCCGGGTGAAACCTTTCCTGGGGAGGATTGTTCGGCCATTGTGATTGATATTGAGCAGCGATCGCTTCGGCTAGCCCCGGTCGGATAAAGGAATTAGCTGCCGCTGATGAGACTTTGAAGTTCGCCGCGCTCATACATTTCTGTGACGATGTCACACCCACCAATAAATTTTCCCTTAATAAAAATCTGAGGTACGGTCGGCCATTCCGTCAGTTCTTCGAGTGCGGTCCACATGTCGTCGTCCGACAACACATCAAATCCTGAAATGGACTTCGCGCCCGCGGCTTTTAAGACCGAAACTGCTTTGGCCGAAAATCCACACATTGGGAATTCGGGTGAGCCTTTCATATAAATCACAACGTCGTTCGATTCAGCGTATTTTTTAACTTCAGGAACCAGAGGGTGGGACATGCGCTATTCCTTTCCGAGGGGGGGATTTGTTTTTTTATATTGCTCTGGTGTATACGTCTTCATCGAAAGGGCGTGCACTTCTTCAGAGTCAATTTCGGACTTTAAAATTCCCATAATCATTTTGTGTTGCTCGACCATCAATTTGCCCTGAAATACAGGGCTAACAACTAAGACTTGATAATGGTCTTGGGTTCCAGTGAGATCGGTGACTTCCACATGAGTTTCAGGATGGAGCCCTTTTATCTTCGTTTTCAATTGTTCTGGGGTCATAGAATATACATACCGATTGGTCTGGTGCTGGTCAACCCCAATAGCTTTTTAGTGGTAAAACGGAATCGATTGTGGGCAAATCTAACAGAATCATGCAAAGCCGATCTACGCCGATGGCAATGCCGCAGGTCGGAGGCATTTTAGGGAGAGCTGCGAGAAGATCGTCGTCGAGAGGTGATTCCGGATAGGAATCACCGTAAATTGCTTTGCGAACGTCTTGGTCATGCTTAAAGTTTTCCAGCTGAATTTTTGGGTCAAGGAGTTCGTCAAAGGCATTTCCTAATTCCAAGTGCCCCAGGTAAAGCTCAAAGCGCTTTGCCCAGGTGAACCCTTTTTCGTCTTGGAGCGTGTTACAGAGAGACGATTGCCGGGTTGGGTAATGGGTGACGAATGAAAACCGATTTTCGGATAGTTTGGGCTCGATACAGTTTAGCCAGAGCTTGAAATAGAGATCGTCCCAAGGTTCCTTAGCTGACGCGGAAATTCCTACTTTTTTGCAGACATGCGCTAGGGTGGACGAATCCTGGTGTTCTCGGAGGTCAATGCCAAGATGCTCCTCAAAAAGGTCTGGAATTCTAAAACGTGGCCAGGGGTCTTGCCAGTAGATGCGTTTTCCTTGGTAGTGAAACGGGGAAGAGTCTGCTGTTTGCTGCCGGATGAGGTGCTGAATGAGTTGTTCTACCAAGGTTTGGAACATTTCAAGTGAGGTATTTGATTCATAAAATTCAAGCAAAGTGAATTCCGGATGGTGCTCAACGGATTGTGGTTCGTCTCGGAAGCTCGGGCAAAGTTGAAAAATATTAGTCATTCCCGCGCCAATTAACTTTTTCATTCCAAATTCTGGCGAGGTTGGAAGAAAGGTTTTTCGCGTGGAATGGGGATTTGAAACTTCTATTGGTCGGATATGTGGTTCCATTCCAGGGCATTTTACCAATAAGGGGGTTCTGACCTCGGTAAAATTTTTCGACCATAAAAACCGACGAATTTGTTTTTCAATTTCAAATCGAGCACATAGAAGTGTTGTATTAGATTGAGTCACTTTATTCCTTGTTTGCAACAGTGAGTGATGAATATTGCAACACTCACTTTTTAAAGAGACTCCCTAATCAAGGGTAGTCACGTATGGGTTGGCATGTATTGTGCTTACTATACAGATGGGTAGCTCTGAAATAAAACATAAACTTTGGTCCCTAGGTGTTAAGTTGGTGCCTGAGTGATGTTTTTTAGGCAGAGCATTTATATTAACTTAGGCTATTTATTTAGTCTATTATTCTAGGAGAATAAAATGAAAGTATTGTCAATCATTGCTTTAGTTCTTTTCGTATCTGCTAACTCATTCGCACAATCTGGCACAGCAGCTCCAGCAGCAGCAGCTCCAGCAGCAGCAGCAGCTCCAGCAGCTAAACCAGCAGCAGACACTGCAAAAGCAGATTCAAAAGCGGATGCAAAAAGCAAAAAGAAGAAAAAGCACGCTAAAAAATCTTCTTAATTTAAACTAAATTATTGAAGGAAAGGCTGAGCGATTCGTTGCTCAGCCTTTTTTTTTGGAATACTATTGATCATGATCGGTCAATTTATACGCTTACGACTAAAAGAGTTGGACCTTCAGGCGAAGACCATATTGATCTTGGTCTTGGTGATCCTGCCTGTCTCTTTGGTCTTGACCTTAATTCAATCTCGGTTGCTTAAGCCTTTAATGGAAGAAGAAATTCGACAGGCGGGTGTGACGTTTGCGGAAAACTTTGCAACTCAAGTGGAATCGAGTCATTTGTTGCTGAAGCCTAATGCGCCTAGCTTGCTAGAAGATCGCATTCAAAGGTCCATGTACAGTCAGCCCAGTATTTTGAGAGTGGATATTTACAGTGCTAGCCTAAGCGCGACGCTGCCGGAACAGGGCTCTCCGGCTCCCGCGTTAATTACCATTGCCTCGAGTGTAGAAGATGCCGAAAAAGTTTCACCGCCGATCAATGCATTGGTTGATAAGTTAACAACAGAAGTGACCACCGAGGAGGGTGTGCCGGTTTGGAGTGTGCTTTACCCCATTCGGGCCAGTAGCCAAAAGTCGGGCCAACCAAAAGCGAATATTCACGTTCTTGTTTCGTTGAGATTGGTAGCAGACATTGAAAGTGCAATGCTGCGATTTAATTTGATTGCGGCTTTGATCAGTACAATTTTGCTGATTGTGCTGCTCTCCTTCTTTTTAAGAAGAGCAATCGAAAACGAAAAGCAACTTAAGCTTGCACAGCAGAGTAACGAGGTGCTCTCCGGTAAACTTCAAGAAATACAGCAGGAGCTCATTCATAAAGAGCGATTAGCGGTGATGGGGCAACTGACCGCTAGCTTTGCACACGAGATTGGAACTCCTTTGAATGCAGTGGGTGGACACATGCAGCTTTTGACTATGGATCTTGAAAAGACAGTAGCGCCGCAATTATTAAAGCCGGCGAAAGACCGAATGGAAATCATCATTGGACAATTGAAAAAAATTGAAATGATTGTGAAAGGCTTTCTGAAGACGACCAAAACGCCGGTGTCTGACCAGAGGGTGCCCACTTCAATCAAGAGCCTTATTGAGCGCGTTTATGCGCTCGTTACCCCCACTTTGCAGCGCCATCAAATTCAATTTAAAATGGATTTGACTGCAGAAAAGGACCAGGTCCAGGTGGTCCCTATT
>CAIMNF010000512.1 GCA_903842755.1 Oligoflexia bacterium | reverse complement strand
AGCCCGGCAACGGCCGTAAACAAGCCAAACCGTGTCCACATTATTTTCGCGTAATTATAGGGGGCAATGGGTGAAATTTAGACAAAGGTCCGATGATTGAACTGTCAGGAGAATCAAACTTGACTATGAGAATCGAATCGATTCGAGAGACGCCTTATTTAATAGGTCTCGCCGTCGGCGCGCTTTGCGTGGGCTGGCCATCATTATTATGGCTGAATTTGGCCCCCGGCGGGTGACCCGGACTCAAAAAAAGTGGCGGTCTTATCCCTTTCCGGTCCGCGCGGATGACGCCAAATTTGGCGTCATCCGGGTTTTGGGGAAAATGCGATAACTTTTCATCTATAACGTATTTTTCTATAAGTCGAAGTGATTCTAAATCGCAAAACTGAGATCTATACAATGGCCGTGTTAGATTTTAGTTAATAAATATTTAAAACATTTACTTTTTTCAATATCGACGAAAATGCCAAAAACATCCCATTTTTTAACAACATAATTACATATTACTATCCAATTACCTCATGTGCATCAAGAAAATGCATTTAAATAAGTAATTATATTATCAAACAGCAATTAAGTATATGATGACAGCCGTGAATAACTTATTTCAAGGGGATTTTAATCTGATAACGCTTTTAAAAAATCATTAGAAACATTTTGCAAAATTTGCGGCGAAATCGCTCCAAACTCGTTAACCCTCTCAGGGCGGCAGGGGTCTGAACGCGCCAAATTTGTCCCGTTCCGGAATTGGTCCCGAGAGAGCCGTTACGATCGGACTCCCCACTGGCTCATTAGATCCAGGAAACCCCATAAAAAGATTCTACAGATCAAAACGAACAACTTTGCAACTGGAAGCACATTGATATCATTTATATTACAGGAGTTATAGCTATTTTACATAAATACAGTATTTTGCATTTTTTGTCAAAATTTAACGGTTATCTAAATAGCATTGCAGTATTGCCGCAACGCCTTACATCGCCTTCATGAGGTAAGACATACAATGAGCATATAATACTTATTTCAAATAAGTTATAGGATGAATTTGAACCGCCTTTCGTCGATTTTGACGCTGTCTTCATGAATCTTTAGCCGATCTCGTTGACAGTGCGGTTTACCGACGCCCTCCCTAGATTGGCAAGGTGATACCGAAAAATCTGTCGCGCCGATCTTGGGTATTTGTGTCTCAAGGGAGTGCCGACGGGGTCAATAATCCCTTTTGAGCTCAACTTGAGTGCTTGGGGACATCGACGACATCGAATTCCTTGGCTAAAGGTGCTGCGTGCGGCTGCCCCTAAAATAGGTAAATTTCGAATGAGTTGATGAAAATCTGCCTATATGTCATATTATCACGTGAAACTGCATAGGGCGTTACCCATGATAGCTGGGAAGGCTATGAGGATGTCCCTGAAGCCTAAGAAGACCATGTGCGTCGCCAGCTGACGCGATTTTGGTCCAGACGATCGACACGAGCCTCGACCGGCCCCGGGCACCTACACCAACTCAATTGGTAGTGGTTCTTCAGCCTTGAGAAGAGCCGACGGAAGCCCTGTCATTCAGGTATGAATTGCCATCCAAACCTCAATGTATTTGTAACCACGATGTCTCAATTTACAGGGTAAAAGTTCGGCCAATTTTTGACCCTCTGGGGCATCTGGGAACTGGTCCCCGACAATCGTCAATTCCGACGAATTTTCCGACTTTTTGTCTTCGGAATACAAGTCAGCGTCATCGAATCAGTCGTCGAAGGCTTCTGGAACTGTGGTGGGAGGTCTGCTTCGAGAGGGGGCCTCAATGATTCGGGGTGTTGAGACACTGTTGCCGATAATGTCACTCGGAGGGGATATGCGAGGGGTTTATTGGCTCACGGCAGGTAAAATAGAGTATTATTGCTTAGTTATCCTATTTATTTCGAAGTATATAGCAACCTACAGCTATAATCAAGCTTACTATTACGTGTACTTGCTTTCTGGTGTCATTCAGGGAGCAATTTACGGAGGAGTCGGTGACGTCGACTGAATTGGTGGGGGCCGAGCTGATTGGCGGGGTTTAACGTGCTCCTTAGTAGCTCGGCCTTCACACATTGGTAGCTTTAACCAGCTATTATGTGTTTCCAATGCGTGGGGCTATATTGGCGTCGAAGGCAATGACGCGGCGGGGGTGTCT
>CAIMNF010000511.1 GCA_903842755.1 Oligoflexia bacterium | reverse complement strand
GGCTCATTAATCCGTAGCTTAAAACAGCATCCCCTTGATGATAAAAGTTCCCTAACGTGACCGGAGTCATCAAATCATCCGTTAACAGGAGTTTGAATTGATGCTCTAAGCGAACTAAAATATAAGGCTGCGCGGTCCATGAAAACCACAAGGGTTTATCAATCACCCCACTCAAATGAGTCCCTCCCAACACAAAAAAACCGGTCCAAAGGTGGTCGCGCACTGGTTCCATGGTAAGCCCCACCCCACCCCGAACCTGAAACTCCAACTCGTTTGCACTCGGGGTATTTAGGGGGGTTAGCCCGGTAAAAAACTGCCACGAAACTGGGAACTGGTTTTCTCTAACCGATTGAAGCGATCGAACATCCAAAAGTTCAAAGCGCTTCAGGCGCACACGTTTTAAAAGAGGAACATAAGTCAATTCCCCATCCAGGCCCGACACCGCAAAATTAGGCTCGTAACCGAAGTCATCATTTAGCAACTCATGAACTCCCATCCGCAGCCGAAGCCCAAAGTCATTCGGATTTAAATCGCCTCCACTTTGAACAAGCGAAATCCTGCGGGTGGCATGCTCTAAATCGGGGCGATTGGTTCTAGTTGAAGGAGTTTCAAGCGGCGGGAATTGAGTCAACCCGCCAAGACTAGCGCGCTTTACCCGCACCTCGCGGAGCATCTTTTTTGTCTCGTCGTTTTCGGAATTTTGCTGCTTTATTTTTAAGTAGTCGTAATAGGAATTCAAGGCTTCCAATACGTAGGGGTCATTAATTTTTTGAGTGTCCTCTGGCTTAAATAGAGAAGCTTGAAACAATTCCTTTTGTTCCGCATTTAAAAAAGCGTAGCGGTGATTTAAAATTCGAAAATGAGAAGGCCTAAAATGAACCTCTCCTTTTAATTCAGGCTCAACATTAAAAAGCGTCCGCACAGTATCTCCGGGAAGGACGTAGACTGGATTCCCTGGTAAAACATTTGGAACTTCGGGCCGTATAACTTGAAGGGTACGGATTGCATAGTAGGAGCAATTTTTGATTAAAAAACTGTATTTCATTTCGGCCAAAAATCGGAGTTCCCAAATGTGCTTGACCCAAAATTGAGCTTCGGCTTCCGTAAAGCCTAATTCAAACTCCCAAAGATCACGATTCTCGGCTTCGTTGTATTCTAAAACTTTTTGATAATAAGGCGCAATTTCATAAAACCCGTGATAAATCCCGAACAAGCCTTTGAGCATATAGGGAATACTTGCTTCGTCGGGTGGAACCCGCGCCGCGTACCCTACACCATAATCCAATAACGGATCGTTTTTGCCTTGATCGGCGCGGATCAGGGTATGACCAAACATCGATGCGGGATTGTTGGCATACGAACTGGAATAAACTAAAACTAATTTTTTTGGCTTAAATCCGGCGAAAAAATCGTCAAAATCTTTACATTCGACTTGCCTAAAATGGAACCCGAGGGACTCTAACCATTGACGTCGAGCAGGCAATGCGCAAATTGGATCCTGTTTAATTGCTCCAATGAGCTTAGTCGGCTTTTCAAACTGCGAAAGCGTCTCTTTGAGCTCGGCCAAGGGATCGCGATTGCCCTGAGGCGACAAAAAGAAATCTCCAGGCATCACTTCACTTTCGCTTAACTCAAAGTAATGCAGGAGTGCCCGCCATTGGGGCGTTTTGGAAATAGCGTCTAAATCAAAAGAAAAGGCGGGGTGAGCAATGCCCAACCCCGCCCCCAAAATTAGAAAAAACTTAAACACCTAGCAGACAACCTGCTTGACCCACGTCGGAAGAAAATACTGCGCGAGACGCACCATCTAACATTTCGTACGGAGCTACTGAATCGCTCGTAAAAATTTGGCCATAGTTGCTTTGAAGAACTGCGCCAACTGCTGCCGCTGCTTGCTCGTTACATCCCATTACTTTAGCGAACGCTTGAATGTGTTCGCCTTTTCCTTCAGCCATTTCGGATTGAAGCTTTAAATAGTTTGCTTCCGCATAATAAAGCGCCTCTTTGTTTTTCATCACAATGGTATGCTTTGCACAGCCAGAGGTACCCGAAGTCATTCCCGAGGTGTTCGAAGCAATGTAGTTGGTCCACGATCTAATGGTCGAAGACACAAGAGAATTTCTCTTGGTAATCTGCCACCCTAAACCACAACCTGAAGATTGATCGTCTGCATGAGCAAACGACCCAGCAAAAATCACAAAACTAAATACGATTACTAGTTTTTTCATTAATTAGAGTCTCCTTATGGACTAAGAATAACAGCGATTTTAATTTTATTCCAAATAATCTAAAAATTTTTTTCGATGCGCTTGGTACTCCAGGCTATCAAAGAAACCAATGTGTGTTCCCTCCTTAAAACTCCAAAACACCTTAGGGCCTGGATAAGCGTTAAAAATAGCCTGACCATTGGAAAAGGGAACGACCGGGTCTAATTCATCATGAATGACGACGAGCGGATTTGTAAAATGCTGGATTACTTCATCTGAAGCATACCGATCTGAAACCAAGAGCCAACCCAACGGACTCAATAGCCAGGTCATCCAGTGATTCGCTAAAACTTGACGCGCAACAGTTTTGTAGGACATAAATGTAGAATCCATCACGATCAAATTTACTTGATCGCGCGCTGACCAATCCGCTAAAGCCCGCATTGCAATCACTCCCCCCAAACTCTGTCCATATACGATCAGTTTTTTACATCCCCCCTCCCGTTGTTTTTGAGCCGCGAGATCGAGCGCAAGAAGCGCGTCCGCATTCAGGTGGGACTGAGTAGGTTCACCTTCAGACTTTCCGTAACCACGATAATCAAAGGTCAATAAACTATACCCTTGGCGCGTCAACCAAACGAGCGCCGTATAGTGGCTGGTCATATTTTCAGAATTGCCATGAAACTGGATTACCGTCCCCTTGCAAGGAACCGCAGGTTCGGGCGGAAAATACCAGGCGTTTAATCGCGTCCCATCGGCGGAATTAAACATCAGGTCTTGTTTTTGAATTTTATAGTTCTCTGGTGGATCGTAAATCACCTGGTCAGGCTGATAGAACAAATTTGAACATGCGCTTAAGCTTCCAAACAGAAAAAGAACATTCCACCGCCTCACCTTCATAACGTTGCCCATTCAATACCACTTCCACTGAATGCCCATTTGCCCAGAAAAATTGTTAAAACTTTGCTGAACCCCCGCTCCAAAAAAAACTCCCGCCCGATTGGTAAAATAATAAGTGCTTTGGAGTTGGACTAAAAAATAAAACAACGTCGATGCCGGCGCAGCATAGTTCCCGTTTGACCCTGGTGCAGGAAGGCTGGCATAAGCAATCCCCAATCCTGTTTTCAGCTGGAGATCAAATGGGGATTGAAAGCGGTGAGTAGCCGTTAAAAACACATTAACCCCAAGTTGAAAGTACCCACTTGCTTCATAAAGAAACGTCGGAGTAGGAGTTCCTGTCGCATTTTCATACATGGTAAGCAGGGCCAAAAAGGGTTGGATTGAATACCCTAAAAAACTTGAACCAAACGGACTTCCATACTCAAAAGTTAACCCCGTTGCATGGCCTTCCAGAGGATATTTATTTCCATCCACACCAAGCGAGGTCATGCTCACCATATGTGCCTCGAAGCCTATCGAAAAAGACGAAGGTAACGCCACCCCCGCCCTCCGCGAGGGATAGGATGTACTCTTCGTTTCTAATTTTCGCTCCACGGAAACTACCAACAAGCAGTCATTATTCGCTGAATAATAAGTGGTCCCCACTTTAAATACGCCCACGGCCGGATTTGAGGGATGGTGAATGACATAAAAAGTTTCATTGCTATTGATCACGGAAGCGTCAATATGCTCCCAATCCTGATTTACAGAAGTCCGTAAGTCGCATTTTTGATTGTCCACAAAGTGATATAAATCGTTTGCGCCTGCCCGCGCCGCGAGAGGCGCTAAAGCAATAAACATCACACAGAGGATTACCCGAGACGCCATAGGGTTAGTCTAAAAGAATTTGGGGAAATGTATAGATTTACTATTCAATTTTTTGAAACTAAGCCTCAATTTAAGAGAGTAGCTTAAGTATTTTACATCACTAATCTT